>JAAZKQ010000149.1 GCA_012799755.1 Lentisphaerota bacterium
CACGGAATACACGGAATACACGGAAATTTTTGTATAGGGTGCTAGCTGGCGGAACTGAAAGCGGCTGGAAGCCGCTTCTACTCTGTGGGAAACAGACGCTTGTGCCATCGTCCACCGAGTCCACCGAGTCCACAAGGTCCACCGAGTCCACCGGGTCCACTGAGTCCACCCTGTCCACCGTCCACGTAAGCGGTCAGCGATTGATACGGTCATGCCGGTGGTCATTTTCTGCTGTTGTGCCTTTACAAGGCACTGCCTCATGGGGGGCTCGCCACCCCGGCCTGAAGGCCGGGGTTAAGCATGGTTAAGCGCCTACGGCGCCAAGAGGTCCATTTGCTGACATCCCGGCCACAATATCAAAGAGTGACCGCTTACCCGTCCACCACAGATTTTTGCGTATTTGGCTTGCATGGTTGGCGGGTGATTTATATTAGCGTGTCTGCTTGAGCGGCGTCTGTTTGACCAGCCGCCCGCACGGGCCAAGGACGACAGAGCGCCCCGGCCTGTACGTGTCGTGGGTGGCCACCTTCGTGTATTACGGTGGCGCCCGAACAAGATAAACACAGGAGTCTGGACATGAACGGTGCGACGTTATTGGGTGCTTCTCTGCTGTTTTTTGTGTTGGCCTACTGTTTTTACGGTCGGAGACTCAAGCGCATCTTCGGCATTGACCCCAAGCGGGAGTGTCCATCTGAACGCCTGCGGGATGGCATTGACTATGTGCCGACGCCGATGATGGTGCTTTTCGGGCATCATTTCGCCTCCATTGCCGGCGCCGGCCCGATTGTCGGGCCGATTCTGGCCAGCCATCTTGGTTGGGGGCCTGCTTGTCTGTGGATTTTGCTGGGCTGCGTCTTCATTGGCGCCATGCACGACTTTGCGGCGATGTTCCTCTCGCTTCGCAACGACGGACGCTCCATCGCCTACGCAATTGAACGCGAGCTGGGCTACTTCGGCCGACAGCTCTTTCTTTCATTCTGCTTCGCGACGCTGATCCTGGTGGTGGCGATTTTCACTTTGATGGTCGCGGAATGTTTTGTCACCACGCCGGCGGTGGCCACGGCGTCCGTGCTGTTCATTTTCCTGGCGCCGCTGTTCGGCGTCGCCACGGGTCGCAAGATACTGGGCCTGGCCGAGGCGAGCCTGATTTTTGTGCCGATGCTGTTTGCCTGCGTCTGGCTGGGGACGCTCATCCCCCTCGATCTGGTGACGGCGCTGGGCACGGCGCAGCGGGCTACCGCCGTCTGGGTCGTCTTCTTGTTGTACTACGCGGCCGTCGCGTCCATCATTCCGGTATGGGTGCTGCTACAGCCGCGCGACTATCTCAATTCCTACCTGTTGTATGCAATGATGATTTTGGGCCTTGTCGGCGTTTTCGCGTATCGGCCGGATATGGCCCTGCCGGCCTTTGCGGTGTCAGGCAAGGTCGTTCCCAAACTGTTTCCGTTGTTGTTTGTGACGGTGGCCTGCGGCGCCTGCTCGGGTTTCCATGCGCTGGTGGCTTCCGGCACCTCCGCCAAGCAAATCGCCAACGAAAAACACGTCCTGCCGGTGGCCTATGGCAGCATGTTGGTCGAGGGCGTTCTGGCGATCATCGCGCTGATCAGCGTCGCTTATCTTGACCTGCCGGCTTTTCAGCAATTGCTTAGCGGCGCGGACAAGGTGCCGGCGCAGGTCGCCTTTGCCCGCGGCTTGGCGACCTTCAGCACCAAGCTGGGTATGAGCTACGATGTCGGCGTCAATTTTGTCAGCCTGGCCATATCGGCCTTCATGTTGACGACGCTCGACACCGCTACGCGCTTAACCCGTTTTGTCTGGCAGGAATTGCTCATGCCGCGCGCAGAGGCCGCTGCGCCGACGGTGGTGGACGGCGAGCCCGTTGTCGCCACCGGCGGCTTGCGCGGCTTCTTGTCATCGCGCTGGACGGCGACGCTGATTGTAGTGGTCCTGGCGGGCTACCTGGGTCTGTCAGGCGACGGCCAGCGCATCTGGCCGGTGTTTGGGGCATCCAATCAGTTGCTGGCGGCCTTGACGCTGTTGGCGGTGACGCTGTGGTTGATTCGCGGCAAGCGGCCGGTGTTGTTTGCCATGTTGCCCATGTTTTTCATGATGATTATCAGCGTCTGGGCGCTGCTTTGTCTGATTATAGAGAACTGGGGGAAATCCTGGATCTTGGTGGTGGTGAGCATTATCCTGCTGGCGCTGGCGCTGCTGTTGTTGCTCTTGGCGGCCAAGACCATGCGCAAGGCCCGGGCAGTGCCGGCGACCGCCGACGCGGCTAAATAGAGGCCGCCGACAGCGCGCCTGATGGTTGACCACAAAGGACGAAAGGACGAGGAAGCCATGGTTATTTCCTGCACGCGCCGCGACGCCGAGAATCGCCGTTATGTCCCGCCGCCCATCGGCAATGGCGATCTGTCTTTGCAGATTGATTACTGTGGCTCCATGCTGCAGCGTGAATACTCCGGCCACATGACGCCGGTGATCTGCCGCGCGGGGGTGCGTTATGATTTCGGCACCCGGCCTCTGGTGCGTTTTGGCGCTTTCGAATGTGGTCCCGAGGGCGCCGGCGAGGTCGTGGACTGGGAACAGAGCCTTGACCCGCAGCATGGCATCGTGGCCTCAACCACGACCTATGCTGATGGTCGGCAGCAGCAGGCCAGCAGCTTCTGCCTGCTTGACCGCAACGTCATCGTTCTCCGTCGTCGCCTAAGCGGGCAGGGCGATTTCGTCTTCACCTACACGCTCAAAGGACGGCGCATGCTCGCCGGCGGCATGCCGGGCACCGGCATTGACTACCACATTGACGGCCAGAGCCAGTACCGCGGCAAGATTTTCATCCTTGCCGACCAGCCGGTCACGACGGAGGTCGAGGACCGCAGCGGCCCTCTCGGCGCCTGCGATGTCACTTGGACCATCCGCTCATCGGCGCCGGAGATCACGCTGTTCATGGCCTTTGATGACTGCGTTCCCGCGCAATTGCTCGCCCTCGGCTACGACGGCCTTCTCGCCGAGCAGCGCCGGCTTTGGGATGAGTACTGGGAAGAGGGCTGGGTTGAATTGCCGGACAAAAAGCTCCAGGAGGTCTATGCCACCTCCCAATACCACCTGCGCATCAACGCCACCCGCTGGTCCATGCCTGTCGGCCTCTTCCCCACCCATTGGGATGGCTGTTATTTCGGATTCGACGAGATGTTCATGTTCCGCGGCCTGGCCAGCTCCGGGCACCTCAGCGTGGCTCGCCGCGTGCCCGAATTCCGCCGCAGTCACCTTGAAGCGGCGCAGGCGCGCGCTCATAAGTACTTCGGCAAGACGAGCAGCGCCGCCCTTTTCGTGTGGGAGACCGTGGAAGTCCCCGGCGTCGAAGGCGCGCCCCCCGGCTTCTGGCTGGAACATATCTTCCACATGTCCACCATCGCCTGTTGCGCGAATGACTACTACCGCTATACCGGCGATTGCGACTACTTGCGGCAGTGCGGCTATCCCCTGCTGCGCGCTTGCGCGGAATATTTCCGCATCCATGCCATTTATGAGGAGGCCTCCGGCCGGATCTACATCGGCAAATGCACGGATTTGGAGCGCCTCGGCGCCGGTCGTGAAAACGCCTACATGACCAGCTGCGGCGCCATCAATACCCTCAATGCCGCAGCTGACGCCGCCGATGTCCTCGCCGAAGACAAGGAACTGGCCGGAGAATGGCGACGCCTCGCCGACGGCCTCAGGCGTTACCTTCCCAACGACGGTGAAAAGTACATTCCTTACCCGGGCTGTCCGGACAAGAGCGTCGCCGTTTTTAGCGGCATCTTTCCCTTTCCGGCCTTGCCGCAGGACGACCCGCTGCAACGCCGCGCCTTGGACGACTTCCTCGCCGTCGCTGAAACCGCCGGCAACATGTATCCGCTAGGCACGTCGGTTTGCGCGTGGTATGCGTCGTGGATGGCTATCGTCTATGCCCGCCTGGGCGATGGCGACGCCGCGCTGGCTCTGTTGAGCAAGGCCGCCGCCGCGACCGGCTGTTTCTCGGAGATTTTTGAGATTTACGAAACAGGGCATCATCCTTGGTTCACGACGGCCGAGGGCAGCTTTGTCCAGGCCGTCAATGAGCTTTTGGTGCAGGACGGACGAGTCGGCGTGGCCATGCCGTCGAGCTGGCGGCAGGTGGCCTTCAAACTCCCCGGTCTTTACGGCAAGACCATCACTTTTCAGAGCTGACAAGATTCCCCAGGACGGCTAACACGGAGACAGCTGCCATGGCAAAGACGCAACTGGTTCGCTTGAGCATGTCGCTGGACGAGGAGCTCGGTCGCGCCCTTGACGGGCTGGTTCGTGCCGCCGGCTATCAGAACCGCTCGGAATTTGTGCGCGACATGATTCGCGAGCGCATAGTCAATCAGGAATGGGAGGAGAATGCCGCCAGTGTGCTGGGGACGATCACGTTGCTCTACAATCACCACCAGCGCGGACTCTGTGGCCGACTGACGGAAATCCAGCACGACGCCCAAGTCAAAAATCTCGCCGCGACCCATGTGCATCTCAGCCATGAAATCTGCGCCGAGATGATCATGGTCAGCGGCTCGGCTGCGGAAATCCGCAAGCTCTACTTGGCCCTCAAGCGGCCTCGCGGCATCCTCCACGCCGCCCTCAGCATGGGCAGCACCGGCGAAGAGCTGCATTGAGCGCCGTCATGGCGTGGCGGCGCCTGTTGGCATTTCGCTAATTTTGTGCGAAAAAGCAATTCAGCCTTTGTGTCAGTCGTGCCTGTAGGGCTTCGCCGGGGCGTTGCCGCCGTTACGCAGGGATTTGAGAATGTTTTCTGCGTCGGTACAGTAAGAGTTCTCACAGGTATTACCCGCTTGTGAGCAGCTCCAAATTGAGTTGTTCACAGCAACAAACCCGACAATGACACAAAGGTTAAAGTGCTGCCATGAAATCTCATTCTAACTCGGCTTCGTTGTTCTTGCGTGTTTTCTTTGTGCTGGCCCTGGCGTTTTCCGCCGTCGCGGCGCCGGTCAAATACGTCTTTCTGTTTATTGGTGATGGCATGGCCGCTCCCCAGCGGACCATGGCGGCGGATTTTGCGAAGCGGGTGCATGACTACGAGCTGCTCATCAACGAGTTGCCCTACGCCGTCGCCACCACCACCCATGCTGCGAACAGCCTTATCACCGATTCGGCGGCCAGCGGCACCGCCTTCGCCTGCGGCGCCAAAACCAACAATGGCTACATCGGCGTGACGCCGGATGGCAAGCCGGTTGAATCCGTGGCTTACGTGGCCCAAAAAGCAGGCAAAAAAGTCGGCATTATCACCAGCGTCACCATCAATCATGCGACGCCGGCGGCCTTTTACGCCCATAACCTGAGCCGTAACAACTACTACGAGATCGGCTTGGATATGGTTGCTTCCGGCTTTGATTTCTTCGGCGGCGGCGCCGTGGGCAAACACAACGATACCAAGAGCAAACGCTATGCCGGCAGTATCTACGACCTGGCCGCCAAGGCGGGCTACACGGTTATCGTTGGCGATCAAGACAAAATCCGCGCTTTGCAACCAGGCGGCGGCAAGGTCTTTGCCGCCGCTCAGCATAGCACGATGCCCTATGCAATTGACGCCAAGAAGGATGATTTGACCTTGGCGGACATCACTGAGAAGGCCATTGAACTGCTGGATAACCCCAAGGGCTTCTTCATGATGGTCGAAGGCGGCAAAATTGATTGGATGTGTCATGCCAATGATGCGGCATCAGTCATCGGTGAAATGATCAGTTTTGACCAGGCTGTTCGCGTAGCTTACAGCTTTGCGCAAAAACATCCCGATGATACGCTGATTGTCGTCACCGGTGATCACGAAACCGGCGGACTCACGCTGGGTTTCGCCGGCGCCGGCTACCAGCAGCACCTTGAATTGCTCGGCAAACAGGCCGGTACCATTGACAGCTTCCGCAGCCTGCTCAAAGACTTATTGGCGCAGAAATGGCAAAGCCTGGCGGAGGTTTATACGCTGATTGACGCCTTCTTCAGCATGAAGGTGGATGGCCCGGCTGATGATCCGCTGACCCTCACTGCCATTGAAAAGGAAAAAATTGACAAAAGCTACGCACGGGAGATTGTGCAACTAAACGGCGAGCGGAAGCTGGCTGCCTGCAAAGACGCCTATGAGGCCAAAAAGAAAACGACGCCTGAAGCCGAACATGCGGCCCTGACCAAGGCTTACAAGGCTGAAGAGGCCGCTATTCAAGCGGCGCTCGCCGCTGAACTCAAGGCCATGCCCGGTTCCGCGTTGGCCATCCAGGTGTTGCATATTTTCAACCAAAAGTGCGGTGTCGCCTGGAATTCCTTTAATCACACGGCGTTGCCCGTGACAACCACGGCAGTCGGCAAACGCGCCGACGAGATTCTCGCGGCGACCGACAATACCAAGATTGCCGAGGTCTTGAAAGCCATGCTTCAGTAAGCGCTTGGATTCGGGCAGCATTCTCTGCCGCCCGGGCCGGCGTTTTACCCGGCAGTCCGGGAATATTGCGGTGTGGCTGGCGAAAGCCGCTGCATAATCGCTTCTCCCGCTGCGGGGCTACGCTTGCTCAGCCGGCATTTTTATCGGGATATTACCATGAAGCGACTTCGTGTTTGGCTGCGTCGTCAACGCCATGACCTGATCATGATAGCCTGTTTTGTGCTGGCCTGCGTGCTCTTGGCCCAGCTGAATCTCCATCCCCGCAGCAATCAGGCGCCGGGCAGCAAGGAGAAGGCACGAGTTCTGACTGTGGACAACAGCCAAGTCGAACAGCTGGGGTTGCTGAATACCGGCCACCAGGAAATGACTGTTGAAGTCCTTACTGGACGATTTCGCGGCAAGGTCTTTCCTGCTGATAATCGCCTGCGTTCGCAGATGGAGTTGGACAAGCTCTTCGAGGTGGGCGACGCTGCGTTGGTTGCCGTGCTGGATGACGCAGAACCCGGCACGACTGTCCTCAATGCGCAGGATCATTATCGTCTGGGTCTCAGCATCGGTCTATTTGCCCTTTTTGCTTCTCTGCTGGTGCTTTTTGGCGGTTTGACGGGCTGCAAGGCCATGCTGTCCTTCGTGTTCAGCTGCATGGTCATTTGGCAGTTGGTCGTGCCGCTTTGCCTCAGGGGCCATGATGCCATTGCGGTGTGCCTGGCGGCAACCTGCGTGCTGACCGCTGTTATTATCTTCCTGGTTGCCGGCCTGAATCGCAAAGGCCTCACGGCCTTCAGCGGCGCCATGCTCGGTGTCGTTGCCAGCTGTCTAATGGCCGCGTTTTTCACCTCATTGTTCAAAATCAATGGCGCGGTCATGCCCTATTCGCAAGCGCTGTTTTATTCCGGCTACGAGTTTTTGGATTTGCAACGGCTCTACGTCGGCGGCATTTTCCTGGCCTCATCCGGTGCAGTGATGGATTTGGGCATGGACATTGCGGCGGGCATGCACGAAGTGGTCATGCACCATCCGAGCATTTCACGGTCGAAACTGGCGGCGTCCGGCATTCGCATCGGCCAGCAAGTTGTCGGCACCATGACTACGACCTTGTTGCTGGCTTATTCCGGCGGCTACTTGACCCTGATGATGAGCTTTACCGCCAATGGCATACCGCCTTGGGATTTTATCAATAATCCTCACATTGCCTCCGAGTATGTCAAGACCATCATCGGCAGCTTCGGGCTTGTCCTCGTGGCGCCCGCAACCGCTGCCGTCGGCGCCTTGATCATTCCAGCGGGAACACGCCGCGACTGAACTTGTCAGCCGGACACAGCCGCGCAAGAAGCTGACCGCTTACCCAAATGCCAAGAGAATGACGCTCTGCGGGCTTTTGCGTTGGGTCGTTTTGCCATATAGTAACGCATTTTACTGCTTCGTGGCAAATGAGAAAGGCAGCAACACATGGCAAATGAACAGCATGAATACTTGGCCGACACCCGGCCGATCTGGGCGCCCTGGCGCATTGAGTACATCCGCGGCCCCAAGAGCAAGGAGTGTTTTTTCTGCGTGAAGGGCGCCCGGGATTGCCTGGGTGATCACGTGATTTACAAAGGCCGACATGCCTTTGTCCTGCTCAATGACTTCCCCTACAATCCCGGCCATCTGCTGGTGGCGCCCTACCGCCATCTGGCCACCATGAACGAACTCAATGCCGACGAGCGCGCTGAGATAATGGACCTGCTTATTCAGGGCCAGGCCGTGCTCAGCGCCGTCCTGCGACCGCAGGCTTTCAATGTCGGTTTCAATGTGGGCGAGGCCGCCGGCGCCGGCGTCAAGGACCACATTCATGGCCATGTGGTGCCGCGCTGGCAGGGCGATACCAACTTCATGCCCGTGCTGGGCGGGCCGCGCGTCGTCCCGGAAGCGCTGGACGCCACCGCCGAACTCCTCCGCCAAGTCTGGACCTGAGCGTTAGTTGGTGAGGGCGTGAACCAGGATATTCGTGCCCAGGCGAGTGTAAAAGACGTGGGCGAAATCGCTGATTTCGCGGCTGCCGTAGTATCTGAAGACGCGCCATTTGCCGCCGGGTTCATTGGCCCAGGCGGGCATTGCCTGTTCCTGGCAGTAGATGACGTCCTTGCCGCCATCTTCGCGCACGACTTCAAAGCGCGCGCCACTGTAGGCGGCCCTTTCGAGGTAGTCGTCCAAGCCGCTGGTGCTTTCAAGGATGCGGAAGCGTATGGTGGTTGTCCACTGTCCCAATGAATTTTTTCCCCAGCCCATGGCGATGATAGGCGTGGTCAGCACGGCGATGCGACCGTTGATGCGCAGGGCGGCGGCCGAGTAGGTGCCATCGGGCCATTTTTCCTCTTCGGTGTAGGAGCGGACGGTATCAGGCAGCAGCGATGTGTCCGGCAGGCCCTGGTAGAATGCGCGAAACAGCGGGTCGTTACGGCGCAGTGCTTGGAATTCCCTGCCGGGGAAGACGGCGGCGAAGGCTTCCTTGATCTGCGGGTTGGCATCCCATTCGGCATAGCTGTGATGCTGGCCGAGCTCGGGATGGTCACGCAGGAAAGACGCCGTGATGCCCGCATCAATAAAAAGAAAGCCGCCATTCTGCAAATAATGCCGCAGCGCGCTCTGCTCGGCGGGACTGAAAGTCCAATCCTCACGGTCGGCGAAGTTCGCGTAAACGAAGGGGCATTCCAGCAGGCGTTCGTCCGTGAAATCGTTGATCAGCACCGGCTCGGGCGCCAAGTTGGTGTAGGTCTTCTCGGCGACATGGCTGAGCAGCGACGGCAGCGCATTGGCGTAATTACGCCGCCAAGGCTCAACAGCCGGCGACAGCTGGGCGATGCGGATTTCCGGTCTGGTCGCGACCAAGGCCGCCGGCGAGGGCGTCGGCATCGGCGTCGGCTGAACGCTGTCCGCGTCGGCCCGCGCTGTACTCATAAGCATTGGCGGCAACAGCAGGGCAAACAGCAGCCCTTGCCTAAAAAAAGATGGCTTACGCACAAAAAATGACATCAAAAGTGCCGTACTTTCTCTTGACAGGCATATAAATATATGCTAATATAATTTTGGTATTTTTCAGGCCGCCCGTCTGGCGAATTATTGGCGGGTGAGGCCTAATATAGTTCCACTGGCGCGTGCCTGCGCCCCAAAGTCGCAGGCAGGAGCCGGAGAGTTCGGCGATGATATTCAGGAAGGGAACGCAGCGATGAAGAAACTGACTGAGAGACAGCAAGAAATTATGGACTTCATCTCCGAGTTCATGCATCGCGAGGGCATGGCGCCGACGATATTTGAGATCAGCGAGCACTTTCAGGTCCAGTCGGCGACGATATTTTCCCACATTCGCGCCCTGCAACGCAAGGGCTATGTGACCCGCTCATCCAAGGCCCGTAGCCTCTCCTTGACGCAGAACAACAAGCCGCGACATTTCTCGCTGTCGCTGAGCATACCCATCCTCGGTCGCATCAGCGCCGGCGCGCCCTTCCTCGCCGAGGAACACATCGAGCAGCATGTCATGATTGACCCGACGCTGCTGCCGCGGCAGATCGGCGGTCATAAGCTCTTCGGGCTGCGGGTAGAGGGCGAGAGCATGCGTGATCTCGGCATCATGGATGGTGATCTGCTTATCGCCAAACAATGCGAAACCGCGTCCATTGGTGATGTCGTCGTCGCCATGGTTGAGGGCGAAACGACCGTCAAATCTCTGTACCTGAGCGACGGCAAATGGGAATTGCGGCCTGCAAACCCGGCTTACAAGTCGCGTTTCTATCCGCTTGACGAACTGGTTATCCAAGGCGTCGTCGTCGCCCTGCAACGTACTTTCTGAGGGCGGGGCCATAAGGCGGCGCGAGGCATAAAATGGGAAAACCTCGCATGGGAACCCATTTTGCATGTTTACTATGTCGCACCCCTTCAGGGTGCAATTTCGGGGAACGCCTACCCGG
>JAAZKQ010000150.1 GCA_012799755.1 Lentisphaerota bacterium
GTGACCGCTTACTGCTCTATGGAGCGCCGCAGGTCGCGCGGGTTGTGCTGCCGTCGCGATTGGTTTATACTATGTGCGGATCCGTTCCAGTTCGGAACAAGGTGCTTCACGGCAGTCAAGAGGAATGACGATGCGAACGACAAGTTTACTCATAAAAATCGCGCTCATCGGGCTGTGGCTCAGCGGCTTGGCGGCGCGCGCTGATGTGTTTCTGTACGAACTGAACTTTGACCAGGCCATTGGCACACGGACCTTTGGTCGGCTCACCGGCGGCAAGGACGGTTACGAAGACATGGAAAACGGCGATATGCCGGTTCAGCAGGTCCTCACGCCGGATGTTAGAGACGGCTACAATAGAGTCTATCTCCAAGGCTCGGGGATGTTTGAAGCGGGCACCGATTTTAAGCAGTTGCGCGCTTGGACGCAGTTGGGCCGCGACATCAAAAATCCTGATGGCGCTGCCAGCACTTGGGTGCTGGTCATTGACGAGGGCTTTTTTACTGAATCAGGACTTGCGCAGCTGATCATGACTTGGAGCTTGATGTCGGGGTACAATACGCCTGCCGGCACGCTTGAGCTGGTCAGGCCGGACGGCACGGTTGCCGTCAGCAACATGAAGAGCGTAACCGGTCCCGTGGTGTTTGCCAAGGCGCCCAAAGGCAGCCAGCTGGGGGCAGGGCGTTACGAAATCCGCTACCGGAAAGCCGGGGTGCCATCATCGGCCCCGGCGACGCCAGAGCCCATTGTGGATGAAATGCCTTGGGCCGCGCGGGGCCGGAAGGACGTGAAGGTCTGTCCTCTTGAGGCCGGCAAGACCGTGAAGCTTATCCCCGGTCAACTTCGCACCTTTCGAAGTGGAGCCGCTGTCGGTGTTGCCGCCCCAGGCTCAGCCGAAGACGTTTCGTTAAATGACTGGTGGCAAATCCGCTACATACTGCCCGATGCGATACAGATAAGGTTGTTTGACCAAGTCGTGATCGGGTATCGCATTACGACCTCCTATGGCTCGGCGGATTCCTATGTCACGATTACCAAGTCGGGCGTACCCGAAAAGTTTGAGTATTCGGCAAGGGAAAACAGGGGAATCATGCGGGGCTGGAATCTCCTGGCCGCGCCGCCATTGGTGTTGCTTGCCGATGACCCTGGCTTTGACGCGCTTGCGGCCTTGCGGCCCTTGATCATGGATAGCGCGACCCATGCCTACGCGGTACTGAGCCAAAGCGCGCAGATGACGCAATGCCGGGCCTTCTGGGTGTTTAATGCCGGTTCATCCTCGCCGGAGATCATCTTGGAGGGGCTCAACACCGGCGCCAGCCGCCCGAGCCTGCATAGCGGCTGGAATTTCACCGGCGTGGCTGACGATACGAAGAGCGTGGCCGACCTCAATGTCATTAGCGCCTGGCGCTGGAATGGCCGGCATTATGTCCTGCTCAAACAGGAAACCAGCCTCCAGCCCGGTATCGGCTATTGGCTCTACCGCGAGTAAGCGCAGGAACGCCTGTCTTGCCGTTCCGGCCGGCGTCGTTTGCTTCGCGGATGCGGGAGGTTGCGCAAAGCGGTCGGCTTCGTCTGCTCAGCTGTCTGCGTCTGTCGCCCCGTCGTCGTCCTCATCGTCCTCATGGCCGGCGATGAATTTGGGCTTGTTGCCGGCGATGACGACGACAGCTTCGCCCTTGACTTTGCGGTCGGCAAAGTCGGCGGCGAGGGTGGCGAGAGTGCCGCGGTGGACGCGTTCGAACTGCTTGGTTAATTCCAGACAGACGGCGGCCTGGCGGTCGCCATAGACCTCCAAAGCGTCAGCGAGGAGCTTGCCGATGCGGAAGGGCGATTCGTAGAAGACGAGCGTGTGCGGCAAATCGCTGTCCATGGCCAGGAAGGAACGACGGCGTCCGGCTTTGCGCGGGGGAAAGCCCTTGAAGGTATAGCTGGAGCAGGGCAGGCCCGAACTGATCAGGGCCAGAGGGACGGCGCTGGCACCGGGAATGGCAATGACCTCGTGACCGGCGGCGATGGCGGCGACCACCGCCGGGTAGCCGGGGTCGCTGATCACGGGATA
>JAAZKQ010000019.1 GCA_012799755.1 Lentisphaerota bacterium
AGTCGTGAGTCCTCGCCCCAACGCCGCCGCAATTCGTTCCATCGGTCTCAGCGTCCCTTGGACCGGCCAATTATCAATCGGTGACCGCTTACGGCGCTGCGCTGGTGAAGGTGGACTGGGTGGACAGGGTGGACAAGGTGGACAAGGTGGACAAGGTGGACAGTGCCCGCTGTCGTCCATAGTGTCCATATTGTCCATACTGTCCATAGTTTCGTGGCTTGCGGGCGTGCCTCAGCTACGCTGGGTAGCTGCGGCTGGCGAGGCTATGTCACGCTACGGGTTTTTAGCCCACTTCGGGTTTGACAAAACTCGATGACCTGCCAGACTGAATGCCACCAGCAACGACGCATGCTTTTGCCTTTCTGCTTGTTCTGCTTGTTCGAATGATTCTAATAACTGTTAGAACTGTTAGAAAAGGCAGCGTCACCAGAAAAGACATCGAGTCCGAATGCGATATAGCTACAAGCACAGCGGTCAATTTGTTGCGTACGATGCTGGACAAGCAGCTGATTGTCAAGGTCGGTTTGGGCAAAAACACCTCTTACCGCAACAAAATCTGAACAGCGACGCGCCGCAAACAGCGGGATGTCTGTGCTGTTGCGTGCGTAGTGGCTTGCCGACGGATATTACGGGGGTAAAGTGAGGCCGGTTCCATGCCCGCCCCTGCGTTGCCGCGAGGGGAAGAACGGCTGAAAAAACGGAAACGATTGGAGAAAATATGTCTCATCCTGCCGGGCGCTCGTTATGGCGCTGGCGGCGCTAAGAAAGGAGCAGCATGAAAAGTCTGAGGTATCACTGCCTTGCCATTGTGATTGGTTTGTTTGCTGTCGCCTTGCAGGCCGAGCCATTATTGCCGGAATTCAGCGCGCTGAGCCTGGCGCCGGGCGACGCCGGGCGGACACAGGTTCGTCATGACGGGCGCACTGTCTGCTTTGTGAGCACCGAGCCATCGTCGGCGATGAGTGGCGTGACGCTGGCCTTGCGCGATGGCGCGATTGTGATTGACAACCGCGAGGCGCCGGCGGAATTGCGCAAGACGGTGTTGCGCATTACGACCATCAAGCAACGGCAGTTCCCTGGTTCATTATACGTTTTGCGGGTGCAGCTGCAGGGGCCGAAGAACGGCCATGCCGCGCTGTTTTTTGAAGGGCGGACACTTGACGGGCGGCATTATCACAACAGCACCAAGCAAAACCTCAATGGCGAGAGGCAGGAGCTGCAGCATTATCAGAGGTTGCCGGAAGAGCTCGCCAGCGTGCATCTGCGCCTGGACTTGACGGGACCGGGCGAGTACAAGGTCTTTACGGCGGAGTTCGCGGAGAGGCCCATACGGGAGAAAAATCCGGCAATCATGGCCGCGCGCGTGCCGGAGCTCCTGTTTCATGTGGATTTTGATGGCACGGTTACCGCGCGGCATGGCGGTCAGCCGGCGCCCATGGTCGCTCACGGCATTGAGTACGCGCCCGGCGTCAAGGGCCAGGCGCTCAAAAGCAGCCGCGAGGCCGGCACGCTCTTGCAGTATGCCATGGCCGGCAATGCCGTGCCCGAATGCGGCACGGTGTCTTTCTGGTACCGGCCATTATGGACTCGCGCGGAGGACGCGACCGGCTACCATCAGCTGTTTGCGATGGAGCGTCCGGAAGGCAGTCGCTTTGGTTCCGGGTCGGTGTTTCTGTGGTGTCACAACGACGTGCTGCGTGCCGACACCAGTGATTTGCGGGATAGCTACCAGCGCCTGCGCAGTGTCCTGCCTGATCAATGGCAACACCTCGCCATGAGCTGGGATGAAGACGGCGCCTTGGCTTATTACAATGGCCGCCCCATCAACGAAATGCCGGGGGGCGACAGCTACTCGCCTCTCAATTTCAGCCCGAGCAAGCATCTGATTTTCCGCGATTCGCTTCTCAAGAGCTTTTTTGTGGGCAATCTCAATGGCAAACACCAGTGCGAAGGGCTGATTGACGACCTGCGGGTCTATTCGGCGCCGCTGGCGCCTAAGGACGTTTTGGCGCTTGCCCGCGATGTCCGCTATTTCGAGATTGCGGCGCTGCGGAGCTACCTTGTCCACGGAGGAGACGGCGCGAATACGCTCGCCTTCAGCATTACGCCGCAGCATCCGGTGGCGATGCGTTTTCGCTGGCAAATCGTGGCGGAGGGCGGTCGGGTGGTGGCGGCGAGCAACGAGGCCCTGGCGAGCAGCGCGGCCGATGTCGGTCAAGCCAGGACGCTGACTGCGGCTGTGCCGGCCTTGGCGCCGGGACGCTATGAGATCAAGGTCACGGAGGACCTTTACAAGGGGAGCGCCCTTGACAGCATGGCGGTTCCCGTGTGGGTTTTCCATGACGCGAATGTCGAGGTGTCGGCAGCCGACGAACTGCGCCTGGAGCCTGTGACGACGATTCGGCCCAATCCGTCCATGAGTGCGGATGAGCTCTTGTACATCGGCATACCGAGCATGGGCGAGCTGGCGGGGCGTCCGTACATGGAAATTGACGGCGCCGGCGGCAGTCGTTTTGTGCTGCGTCTGAAATTGCCGGACGCGGCGGGTGTCTACCTCCTGGAGTGGGATTATCCCGATGATAAACTGCGCACGGTGGACATTGTGGCGCAGAGCACGCGCATGCCGCGCAGCGAGTACGAGTTGCAGACCGGCTACTGCACGGGCGATGAGTATCCCGTCAGCGGACAGATGTTGACACAGAAATGCGTGTATTATGCGCGTTCGACGGATGTCGCGCTGGTGTTTATGACCGCCCGCGATAACGCCCCGGCGGCGCTGGCGGAGGTCCGCGTCAGCCGAATCGTCGGTGGCCTGCCGAAGCTTGGCGAGGCGGCCTTGGCGGCGCCGGCGGGCAGCGGTCGCAGCGTCGGCATTTATTACGAAGACCCGGCGATATTGCTTGACTTTGGCTGCTATGCCAATGTCATGCCGGGCCTGGAGCAGATGCTGGACCGCCTGAGCGCCTACATGCAGTACAGCGGGCAGACTTTGCTGATCTATCCGCTGGTGTGGTACCAGGGCATCATCGGCGATACCTACAACCCGCGCAGTCACCCCGAAAACTTTTATCAGGCGGTTCTGGCCATCTTTGATCGTGATGGTTTGAGTTTCATGCCGTCCATTAATCATCACAATATCTATTTCCCGGACCTGGCGCTGAGTGAGGAGCGCTTTGAGGACGGTTCCTTGCATGACACGCCGATATCCATACTGAATACGGGCAAGCCCAATCCCGGCGGCTGGCATGGCACGCCGCCGAATTTCAATGTCATGCATCCGGCGGTGCAGGAGAACATCCTGGCGAATATCCAGCATTTCATAGATGAGGGCGCGGCGCATCCGTCCTTCAAGGGCATTGCGCTGCATTTGACCAATCACTGTCTGGCGTCATTCGGCGAATTGAGCGCGGGCTACAATGACTATGTCATTGACGCCTTCAGCCGCGCGACGGGCATTGCGGTGCCGGTGTCGCGGCAGGAGCCCCTGCGCGGCAAGCTGTACTACGAGTGGCTGATGGCCAATGCCCGCGAGGAATGGATTGACTGGCGCTGCCAGGCCCTGGCCGAGTTCTACGGTCGCATCGCCGAGCGATTGCGGCAGGCCAGGCCGGATTTGCGGCTGCTTGTCTGCAATCTCGGCCCCATGGGCGAGGTGAAGGACGAGAAGTTCCGCGACGAGGATTTTGCCAGGCAGCGCTATCGCGGCATGGGGCTGGACCCGAAGTACCTCACAACGATACCGAATGTGACGCTGATGCAGACCATCATCCCGGCTGAATATCGTTGGCGGCGCGGCCATGGCTCCAGCGACCCGAATCTGCAACACCTGCGGAACTTTGATCTTCTGCCGGGCACCTATAGTTTCCTGGCCACGGCGCCGACGCCGTGGCTGCATATGTTCGATCGCTACTGGGAGTCTTCCATTGGCCGTACCGGCGGGCGGCGCTGGAATGGCCCGGGCGAAGGTGAATTGGGCGCGTGGTTCAGAGAGCATTCCGCGCGGGTGAGCACGCTCAACCCTGCCGGCTTCCACGCCATGCGGCACTACATCGCGCCACTGCGCCACAATGACCTGCTGGGCATCACCAAGGGTGGTTTCCTCGTCGGCACGCATGGCATGGAAGGACTGTTGCGGCCTTTCGCCCGGACTTTCCGGGCGCTGCCCGCGCAGCGCTTCGCCGATGTCGCCGGCGGCAACGAGGCCATCACCCTGCGCCGATTGTAACAGGACGGCGCAACCTGGTTCTACGTGGTCAACACCACGGCGACGCCGGCGGAAGCCCGATTGCGCCTGTCGGCGTCGGCACGGGATGTGGTCAGCGGCGCGATTGTGCCGGCCGGCGAGCTCCGTCTGCCCCTGGGCGCCTACGACTTCCGCGCTTTCCGCGCCGATGGCGCGTTGGCTATTGAGGGGAACTGAGTGCGCCCGGCGCGCTGGGGCGCAGCTTCGGTCACGGACTTGCGAGCCTGGGAGACAGTAGACGGAATATCCTGAAACGGAAAAAGGATGCCGACTTCCGTTTGAGTAGAAAAAGGCTCTTCCCGATTTTATGAAAAGAGTAAAACCGGGAAGAGGCATAAAAACAGTAATCGGTCAGTGCTGTTAAATCGTACTGCGTGTTAGTTCGGCTGTTAAATGGCCTGCGTGCCTTTTCAGCGTTTTGCCCGTAGCCACCAAAATCCAGCAAATGGAGAAAACGAAATGACGGACCCCACCTGGTATCGCCGGAGCTACCGCCGCAATTTGGTTGATATGCATATTGAGGACTGGGACCCGGTCTTTCTCTCCCAGTTTGATCCCGACAAGTACTTTGCGCTGCTGCAGACGGCGCAGGTGCAATCGACGATGATCTATTTGCAGTCCCATGTGGGTTACTGCAACTGGGACAGCGCCAGCGGCCGCATGCACGCGAGCTTCACGGACTGCACGCGGAAGATGCAGCGGCTCTTCGATCTTTGTCACGGCGCGAACATGGACGTGATTGTTTACTACAGCTTGATTGTCAACAACTTCGCCTACATTGAACACCCTGAATGGCGGATGCGCAACATCAACGGCCGCAGCACGCGCTTTGGGCACAGCACCCACGGTCTGTGCTGCCCGAACCATCCCGGCTATCGCGACTTTGCGCTGAGGCAATTGGATGAAATCTTCGACCGCTTTGTCTTTGAGGGCATGTTTCTGGACATGACTTTCTGGTCGCGAGTGTGCTATTGCGACGCCTGCCGGGCGCGTTGGCGCAAGGAACACGGCGGCGATATGCCAACGCAGTGTGATTGGACCGACCCGGAATGGCGCGCCTTGCAGGCCAAGCGCCAAGAGTGGATGGGCGACTTTTGCCGGCTGTTGAGGACGAGGATCAAGGAGCGCAATCCGAATTGCTCCGTGGAGTATCAGTATTCGACGATGATGCAGGACTGGCGGCAGGGCGTCAATCATCTGATCGCGGAAAATTCCGAATACTGCGGCGGCGATTTCACCGGCGGCATTTCGCAGCATTCCATCGCCTGCAAGCTGTATTACAACATGACGCCCAATCAGCCTTTCGAGTACATGACCCCGCGTTGTTATCCAGGCTTGCGGGAGCATACGACGACAAAGACCTACGATATGCTCGCGCAAAGCGTGATGGCGACCTTCATGCACCACGGCGCCGCGCTGCTCATTGACGCCATTGACCCGAAGGGCACGCTTGATCCCAGCATCTATGAGCTTTACGGAAAAATCTACGGCGAGGCCCGCAAGTACGAGAAGTACATGGAAGGCGAGATGGTTCAGGATGTCGGCGTGCTGTTCAACCTTGAGGCCAAATACAATCCGGCCGGGAAGATTGATGATTTCACCATGCCGCATCCGGACGCCGCCGTCGGCGCCGGCCGCTACCTGCAGCGCACGCATGTGCCCTACGGCGTCTTTAGCAATTGGCGACCGGAGAAAATGACCGCGGCGAAAGTGCTGGTGCTGGGCGACGCCTACGATCTGCCGGCGGATGTGG
>JAAZKQ010000151.1 GCA_012799755.1 Lentisphaerota bacterium
CGTTTCACCCCCGAGCGAGCTTGACCTACCCTTACCGCCCGCTCCCAGCCGGCCGCTCCCGCCGCGCCCAGCCGAGCCCCCTCCCGCAGCGCCGCCTCCAGTCGCTGCGGTAACCAAACCCAGCTCCGCCCCCCGCTCCGTTAGCGTCCCCAGCGCCGATGGGACCTACGTCCTGCCCGGCCTGGACCTGCTTGACCGACGTGATAATGGAGAAAGCAGCGTCAAAGCCAAGGAAATCGAACGTAACAAGGCCATTCTGCAAAACACCTTGGACAACTTTGGCATTGAAGCCACCGTGGTCAATGCCGTGCCTGGGCCTCAGGTCACACTCTTTGAAATATCACCGGCGCCGGGCGTCAAGCTCAGTACCTTCAATAGCCTTGAGGCCAATATGTGCATGGACCTGCAGGTCGCCAGTCTGCGCATTCTCACCCCTATTCCCGGCAAAAACCTGGTCGGCATCGAAGTGCCCAACCAGAGCCGCGCCATCGTCACGGTACGCAGTCTGATGCAGGACCCACAATGGGAAACCTCACGCATGCAAATACCCTTGCTGTTGGGCAAGAACATCAGCGGCAAGACAGTCATTCTCGACCTCGCCCGGGCGCCGCACCTGCTCATCGCCGGCGCAACCGGCAGCGGCAAATCCGTATGCATGAATCTGCTGATTGCCTCCATGCTCTTCCGTTTCCGCCCGGATCAATTGCGCATGATCATGGTTGACCCCAAAGTCGTCGAATTCCAAGCCTATCATCGCCTGCCCCATCTCATCGTGCCGGTTATCACCGAAGTCAACAAAGTCGCCTTGGCCCTGCGCTGGGCCATCAATGAAATGGAACGACGCTACCGCGTCCTCGCCAAAGTCGGCGTGCGCGATCTGACCAGCTTCAATGCCCGCCAACGCAATCCGGCAGAGCCCGAGCCCCTTGATGACCAAGGCAATGTCATTCCCGACACCATGCCCTTCATTGTGATCATCATTGACGAGCTGGCTGACATCATGGCCAGCGCCAAGGCCGAAGTCGAACAAGGCCTGGCCAAAATCGCCGCCAAGTCCCGTGCCGTCGGCATCCACACCATCATCGCCACCCAGCGCCCTGATGTCCGCGTCATCACCGGCACCATCAAGGCCAACTACCCCGTCCGCATCGCCTTCCAAACCTCATCCCATATTGATGCGCGCACCATCATGGATACCAAGGGCGCCGAATCACTCCTCGGCCAAGGCGACATGCTCTTCAAACCACCCGGCGCCCCCAGCATCGAAAGACTTCAGGGCGGCATGGCCAGCGACGCCGAACGTGATCACATCGTCGAGTTCGTCTCCGCGCAGGCCCCGCAGGACTTTGATGAGGCCGTCTTCCGCAGCGCCGAAGAGGAAGAAGCCGTCGCTGGCGCCGCCGTCGCCGACGGTAACGGCAGCGATGAAGACTCGCTCGTCATGCAAGCCCAAGAAATCATCCTCCGCGACCGCCGCCCCACCATTAGCTATTTGCAACGAACCATGGGTATCGGCTACAACAAAGCCGCTACACTCATTGAAGAACTGGAACGCCGGGGTGTTATCGGACCACAAATCGGCTCCGGCAAACGCGAAATCCTCATGGTCGCAGCCGATGCCTTTGGCGAGAAAAATCAAAACCAGAACCGTGACGATGATGACGATGATAACCGCTGACCCCGGGTCCGCGCTTGACGCGCCACGGCCCCAATCCAGACCACCATGCTGAAAATCCGCAATCGAGCAGAAAGCACCGCCGCCCCCAAGCTGCCCCTCACCTGGAGCGCGCCCGCCGGCACGCCGGCACAAGAAAACGACGATAAGGTCCATCACAGCGCCGAGCCAACTCCACACACCCCATAAGAGCCGCTTGCGCAGACAACGCTCCCCTCGGCCCCCATCCAGCCGCCGACGCCCGCAAAAGCGGAGGTGATAGGCGAACGCCCGGCAGCAGCCTCCCCGCCTGCCGAAACTAGCACCCCGGCGACGCCAGACGTCAGGCCCGTTCCCCCGCCTGCCGAAACCGCCGCGGCAAGACCAGACGCCACGGCTCCCCAACTTGCTGAAACCGCCGCGGCAAGACCGGACGCCACTCCCACTCCCCAGCCTGCCGAAACCGCTAAAGCGCCTTCCCAGGTGCAGGCAAGCCACAGTACGGACGCGCCCGTCCCCAGTCCATCACAGCGCCCCGTAAGCACGCAGCCAGCCCCTGCTGCTCCTGCCCCTGCTGCATCCCGGCCCCCTGTCGCGCCGCTGCGGCAACCCACCCTGTCGCAAGCACCCCGTGTGCAGTCGGCGCCCAGTACGCCCGCCAAGGCGAAACGCCCAACGAAGCCCAGCACGCCCAGCGATGCGGCGATTTACACCATCTCCGGCGAGAGCGAAACAGTCGGCATGCAGCTGCTGCTTCATCGCGCCAATGCCCGCGTCTCCGTGGAGGAAATCGCCAGACGCACTCGCGTCTCCAGGGACTTTATCGTCAATCTCGAAGAAGGCAATTACGACAAGCTGCCATCCGATCAGTTCTGCCTCTGGGAAATAGAACGCCTCTGCTTTGAATACGACGTTGATCCTGTGCCTCTCAAAGAACTCTTTGAGCAGGAAAGTCGTGCGGCCGGCCGCGAAACCGGCTCACTGGCGGGCGCGGACAGCGCCGCCGGTCGCAACGTCCTTTCCCCCATAGGCCTTCCCGATGAAGAAAAGAGCAGCCATTCCATCTACAGCTTGCCGGGCCTGCTCATCGGCATCTTGGTAGTGGCCATCCTCGTCCTCGTCGCCAGCGCTTTCTTCTATCAGCAATCCCAGCGCCATAAGCCCGCAACGGCGCCCACCCAACCCAAAATGGATGTCGTCCAACACATCAAACCACGCCGTCCCCCCCTGGACCTCCTGCAAATCCCCGCCAACTAGAGGCTATCCGAAAAGGGACAGGTGTGTTTTCGGATAAGCCCCTTGGAAGCCGCCTATGATCACTTTTGCTGAATGTGCACAGCGCCTGAGTCTGCCGGACAGCGCCGCCGAACATTGGCAGGCAACTTGGGATGAATCCACCAAGACCATGTCAACGGATGGCCCGGCATTCGTTCAGGATGACTTTATTGACGACCTGAGCGCCTTAAGCGGCCTCAATGGCGACGCCCACGCTGCGCTGCACCAAGCCGCCGCGCAAATCCGCAATGATCCCTGCTTGACACGCCTGGCCTGGCAGGTGCATTGGCTGCTCTATCTGGCCACGCCCGAACAACGCCGGCGCGGCAAGGCGCTGCCGCCGGC
>JAAZKQ010000152.1 GCA_012799755.1 Lentisphaerota bacterium
CGGCAAGATCGGCGGCGATGGCGTGGCGCGGGAGCTAGCGAAGCGCTTGGGCGATGTCAAGGTCGCGGCGCCGGCGCTGGTGGTTCTGCCGCCCTTGGCAGTGCCCGAAAGCGGTGTTGTTCAAGCTAAGATGGACCTGCCGCGACATCTCGGGGCGATGCGGCTGATGGCCGTGGCGGCGTCTACCGACACCTGTGGTTCCAGTGAGCGACTGATCACCTTGCGCGATGTGATCAGCGTGCTGCCCAGCGCGCCGCGGGCCTTGGCCGCGGGCGACGAATGCGAGCTGAGCTTCAGCGTCATCAATCAGGACTGCCCGGACGGCGATTACAGCTTGGAGATTACCTTGCCGGCGGCACTGACGGCATTGACGCCGGTGACTTTTTCAGGCCAGCTGGCGCGGGGCGCCTCGCAGGTGCAGACCCTGCGTTGCCGGGCGTCGGAGCAGATTGGCAGCCATGAGATTGTCAGCACCCTGCGGCTTGGCGCGGCACAGAGCGAAGCGCGGACGCTGGTGACGATTCGCGCGGCCAATCCGCCGGTCAGTAAGGTGACCTTGCATACTCTGCGGCCAGGTGAGAGCATGCAGGTGTCGGCGGCGCCGGAAGAATGGCAGGAGGTGCAGGCGATGCGGGTGCGGGTGTCGGCATCGGCGGCGATTGCCCTGCCACAGGCGATGAACTGGCTGAATCAGTATCCCTACGGTTGCCTGGAGCAGAGTACGGCGATGGCCTTTCCTTTTTTGGCGGTGGATAACCTGGTGAAGTCCGGGGCGATCAATGCGGCGATGGGGCGGACGGCCGGGGAAAAAGTGTCGAGCACGGCGGGCTACATCCTGTCCATGTTGCTTAGTGACGGCAGTTTTGCGGGTTGGCCCGGTGCGACCAGCGGCTGCTCGGAGACGACGGTGTTCGCGCAGCATTTCCTGCTGGCGGCGGCGCAGCGGCAGCTCTATGAGCTTGATCCTTATGTGCGGATACAAATCCTCAGATATTTGCGTGCCTTGGCGAACAAGGGCGATGCGGCGCGGGTTGTGCGCGGTCATGCCGGCTACGTTCTGGCTTTGGCCGGTGACGACGGTTTTGTGTCGGGCGCCAGGAATGTGCTGGCCAACGACAAGTGCGACTATGGGACTTTGTGGGCGGCGGCGGCCTTGATCAGAGGCGGCTATGCCGCGGAGGGAATGCCCCACCTCGAACGGGCCTTGGCGGCGGAAGTCTGGCGCGAGAGCGATGCGAATGCGAGCTTCAGCAGTGCCGCCAGCCGCCATGGCTGCGCTCTGACCTTGCTGATGGAACTTGCGCCCAAACACCCTGCGGTCGCGAAGATCGCCCTGGCCATGCCGGGCATGATCAGACAGGACGATTCGGGCTGGGGGACGACTCAGGCCAATGCCTGGGTGTGCATGGGACTGGCGGCTTACGCCGTCGAATACGGTTTTGGCCGCGCCGTGGGCACGTTCAGTCTGGCCGGCGGCAAGGATGTGCCCATCAACAGCGACCGTTGTTTTGACATGGAATTGCCCGTCAGTGAAAGCGGCACCTTGGTGAACACGGGGGCGCAGCCATTCCTAGTGCAACTCAGCGTTGATGGTGTGCCGCGCAAGCTGGAAAGCACGAGTGGCGCCATGAAAATCCGTCGGACCTATGTGGATGCGGATGGCAAGGAGGTCACGCGGGTCAAGCATGGTCAGTTGCTCACGGTTACGCTGAGCGTTGAGAGCAGCGGCAAGATTGACAATCTGGTGCTGGTTGATCTCCTGCCGGGCGGTCTGGAGATTGAGGACCCGCGGCTGGCGACCCGCAACGCCGCGCTGCCGCCCTTGGGCCATGATCACCAGGAGTTATTGTTGCCGGAGTTTTTGGAACGCCGGGATGACCGTTTCCTCTTCTTTGGGTCCTTGATCGGCAATGGCACGGGCTACGCCCGCTACGTTGTGCGTGCTGTAACCCGTGGCAAGTTTGTGATACCGCCGTTGCGCGCCGAGGCGATGTATGATCCTGACGTGGCGGCGACTTTCGTGCCCGAAGGCGTCTTCGAGGTGGAATGACAACAGTAGAGCAAGGGGGTCATTATGGCGACTGGTAATCGCAGTGTGCTCGTGATGGTGGACAGCCGTGCCGCCGCAGCTCGTCGGGACTTGATTCACGGCCTTTTTGATGCCCTGCGCTTCTGGGGCGTGCCCCACGAAGTGTGGGACGTGGCGGATAACTTTCCGTCTCCACCGGCACATTTTAATTCTCGCGCCCTCTACGTGCTTGGGCACGACGGCATCGGCCAGCATTTGAAGGACGCGGCCGTGCAGCAGATTGCCGCGGCAGTGCAGGGCGGCGCAGGCTGGTTGTCCTTTGATCGCAACGTGGACAGTTGGCCGGCGGCCTTGCGGGAGCTGGCACCGCCACAGCGTCGTGAAGGCACGGCGACGCAGCTGAGTCTGCCGGCCGGGGCCGACGGGGAGCATTTTATCAACGCCGGTCACGACGGTAGCGCCGCGGCCTGGGAACTGATGTCGGCGATGCCGGTGACGCAGCTGCCGGAGCTTCGTCAGAGCGGCTGGCGGCCGCTACTGCTGGCTGGTGACGAGCCCGTGCTGGCCTGTCGGCAGGTCGGCGCCGGCAGGGCGGTTTTCTGGGGCCTGGGCCTGATGCTGTATCGCGAAGACGTCTGGGGGCACGGTCGCTTCCTTGACGGTTTGCTGTGGCGTTCGCTGGTCTGGGCGGCGGCGAAGCCCTTTGCCATGCGGGCGATACCGCCCTACGTCACCGCCCGGGTGGACGACTGCCACGGCGCCTACAGCGCCTTTGGCTATGTTGATGCTTTTAAGCGCCACGGCATCTCGCCCAATCTCGGCCTGTTCATTGACGAGCTGGGGCCGACGGACTGGGCCGCAGTGTCGCAGCGCTATCGCGCCGGCGAGGCGGATTTTTCCATGCACGCCTTCCGGGACGACTTTTACAAGGCGCGGCCCGACTGGCGTCCCTACGCGGTGTTGGCGGACAAGCCGGACCTGTCCAATGGCGGTCGCGAGACGCGCTTTGAGGGGCTGAGTTTGGACCATGACACTGGCGAGGCTCTGCCCTTGGCGCAGATTGCGGAAAATGTGGCGCGCATGGACAAGGCCTTTGCCGCCGCGGGAATACGTCACAGCAAGATCATCAACGCGCATTACGGCGAAGTGGGCTATCCGGTAATACCGGCGTTTTTGGCGCGCGGCGCCTGCTTTTTGTGCAACAACACGGTGCCGGGGCAACTCTACGCGAATCAGCCGATGTGGCGTCCGGCGCCATTCGGCCTGCGAGGCAACAACGGTCGGCCGGGAGTGATCATTGATCGCTCGCCGTCGCATCCCGATCTGTACTTTTCGTCGGTTGGCTATCCGTCCTATGCGGGGCAGCCGGGCGGAGCGGATATCCTCAATGGACATGTGCCGTTTTTGCAGGAAGCGAAGGACGTGCGCAAGGACGCGGCCATCGCGCGTGGGGTGTCCAATATGTTCCGTTCACTGGACATGATGAGCTTTGCGGTGATCATGACGCATGAAGAGCGCATTGACGTGATCAGCCTGGACGACTGGAACGCGATCATTGATGGGGTGGTGGCCGGGGCGCGTCGTGCTTGGGATTTGATTCCGGCCAGCCGCGAACAGGTCAGCGTCATTGTCCGGCGTTTGAGCACGACGGCGCTGAACCGGGTGGATGTGCTGCCCGACGGCCGGCTGCAATGCGAGTTGACGGGGCGGAGCGACGGGCCGTCGCCCTTGATGGTATGGCTGAACGAGGGCGAGGATTGCCGCCGTGTTTACCTGGAGCTGCCGGCGCTTGATGGCTTTTTCCGCAGTGAGCCGATGGCTTTGCCCGGTCGCTGAAGCTGCCGGAAAGGGAAAGGTGAGGGAGTGCGAGGGGGGAAGGCCCATTGGGTCCTTTCCGCCCCCTCGCAAAAACCACCTATTCCTTGACGGCGCCGGCGGTAAGGCCGCGGATGATCTGCTTTTGGGCAAAGACGTAGACGATCAGCAGGGGGATGACTACCAGGCAGAGGGCGGCACTGACCAAGGTGATCTGCACGTCGTGTTCGCCCTTGAACTGGGACAAGGCCAGGGGAATGGTTGACTGGCCAGGCCCGAGCAAGGTCAGCGCGAAGGCGAATTCGTTCCACATGGTGAGGAAGTTGAAGATGACGACCGTGGCCAGCGACGGTCGGGCGATGGGCATGGCGATGTGACGGAAGATGCCCCAGGTGGAACAGCCGTCAATGCGGCCGGCGTCAAGGAGATCGCGGGGGAGCGCGGCGAAGGCGCCGCGCAGGATCAGCATGGTGATGGGCAGGGCGAAGCCCACGTAGGGACCGACCAGCGCCCAGAGACTGCCCTTGAGATTCAGGGCGCCACTGCCAAGCAAGTGATTGAGGGGAATGAGGGTTACGTGTACCGGGATCATCATGCCCAGCAGAAAAAGCATGAAGAGCGTTTGGCGGCCCCGGAAGCGGCATTGGGCGAAAGCGAAGGCCGCCGGTGCGGCCAAGGCGATGCTCAGCAGCACGCTGCCGCTGCAGAGCATGAGGCTGTTAAGATAGGCGTCACCAAAGCTGCCGCTTTTGAAGACCTGGGCGAAGTTCTGCCAAGTCCATGTTGCCGGCAGTGCTAGTGGGCGTTGCTGGGCGTCGCCTTCCAGGCGGAAGGCGGCAAGGATCATCCACAGCAAGGGATAGGCCGCAATGACCAGGAAGGCCAGTAGCAGCAGATGCCGCAGGAGGAAGGCGCCGGAGATGATGCGACGGTGTTTCTTCATGATGCTGTGCGCAGCTGGCGGGCCTGCAAGGGAATGACCACGGCGAGAGCGAGAATAAAGAGGCAGACGGCCGCTGCCGAGCCGTAGCCGTAACGGCCCTGATTCTGTTCAAAGGCCAGACGGTAGATATAGGTCGCCATGACTTCGCGGGACTTTTCGGGCAGACCGCCGCCCATGAGGTAGATGAGATCGAAATACTTGAGCGAACCGATGATGGACAAGGTGGCGGAGATGGCGATGGTGGGCCTGAGGGCGGGCAGGGTGATGTGCCAGCAGAGCTGCCACTCGTTGGCGCCGTCAATGCGACCGGCCTCGTAGTAGTCGTTGGGGATGGTGCTCAGGCCGGCTAGGTAGAGCACCATGTGGAAGCCCGTATACTGCCAGCAGATGGTCACAAAAATACACAGCAGCGCGCTATTGGGAGCGGAGAGCCAAGGGAAGGCGAAGTCGCTCTGCCAAAGGCGGATGACGCTGCTGAGGAGCCCGCTTTCGGGCTCATAGATGTATTGCCACAGCACGGCGATGGCGGCGGTGGGCATCATCATCGGCGCGAAGAAGGCGGTGCGAAAAAGGCCGCGCACAATGGTGGGTTGATGCAAAAGCAAGGCGATGGCCATGGCCAGAGGCAGTTGCAACAGCAGCGAGCCGACAAGGAGCAGCAGGTTATGCCAAGCCGCATGCCAGAACACGCTGTCGTGCATGAGTCGCCGGAAATTGTCCAGCCCACAGAACTCCGGCGGCAGCAGGGGGCTGGACCAGTGCAGGAGGGACATGTGTATAGAGTCGGCGATGGGCAGCAGAACGAAGAGGGCGTACATGGCCAGCGCCGGCAGAATGAGCAGATATGGGGTGTAACGGCGATGGGACATGAGCTGGGGCACTACTCCGACTGCGCGCCGCGACGGCTATGGCGCCGGGATGGGCGTGATGGTGACGGGCTGGCCGCCGAGTTTGGCTGATTCGACGGCGGCCATTGCCGCGGCGACCGTCCTGGCGCCTTCATAGATATTGGTGGCAACGGGCAGGTCGTTTTCTATGCAGCGAATGAAATCGTTGATTTCGGCGGCGACGTTGTGGTTGGCGATGTTCACGGGCAGGGTGGCGAAATCAAGCTTGCCCTGCATAAGGCGCCTGCTGCAGATTTTGATATCGGGGCTGGTGTTGTCGCAGATGATAGTGCCTTCGGTGCCGTAGAAGACGCTGCGCATGGTGTAGGGCCTGACGCAACCGATGGAAACCATGACTTTGCCGATGACGTCATTGGCGAAGCGGAAGATGGCCACGCTGCAATCATTGACGGGCCAGTCCTTCAGGCACTTGTGATTGGCGAAAGCCGATACCGTCAGCGCTTCGCCGGCGATCCAGCGCAGGAGATCAACGGCGTGGCAGCCGCCGCCGATGAAGGGCTCACGGCGGGGA
>JAAZKQ010000153.1 GCA_012799755.1 Lentisphaerota bacterium
CAGTGCCTTGTAAAGGCACAACAGCAGAAGAAGACCATCGGCACGACCGGTATCAATCGGTAACCGCTTACAAGTCACCGCCGTTGCGGCAGTCATACCTGATTGCACTTCGCCTCGTGACTATTATGGTATGCTGATTGTTCCTGAACAGAGTATGCAGACGACGGATTTTCCACAACCACCAGAAGGCCAATGAAAGACGATTTGAGTAGCGACGAACCTCCCGGGGGTAGTAGATCAACTGAACAAGCAACCCGGTGGAACCATTTGACGCGCCCGCAAGGCGCGAGTCAATATCTGCTTGCATGGCGGGGGAGGGCGGGCTGATGGCGACTATCCTGTCTTTCCTGCCCTTGGTTCTGGGCATTGTCGTACTGATGTCGTTTTCGGCTTTTTTCTCCGCTTCCGAAACGGCTTTGCTGTCACTGAATCGCGCCGAAGTCAAACGCATGGGCAATGGCAGCCGTTTGGAACAGGCCGCTGCCGGACTGCTCAAACGCCCTGAACGACTGCTGGCGACCGTCCTGATCGGCAATCTCACGGTCAATGTCATGCTCGCCAGCTTGTGTGCGGCCCTTCTGGGGCGCTTGCTCGCCATCGGCGGCGGGCCGGCACAGCTCTGCCAGCATGTCTTGGCTTGGTTTGACGTGAAGCTGTCAGCACAAGCCCTCGGGGGCGTGGATGAAGTCATCGGCGGCGTTCTGAACGTGATCATTGTGACGCCGCTCTTGATGATATTCGGTGAACAGACGCCCAAAGTCGTCGCCTATGCCTACGCGCCGCAATTGGCGCGCGTGGCCGCCTATCCCCTGCGCTTCCTCGGCGGATTGCTGTCGCCCGCTATTTGGTGTTTGAATAGTCTCTCGGACTTCTTTCTGCGGGTGCTCGGGCTCAAGGGAGATAATAGCTGGGAGGCCCTGACCAGCGACGAGCTGGCGGCCACGCTTTCCGCCGGCGCCGCCGGTGGCGCCACCAATGAACGCGAACGTGAACTCCTCCAGCGCATCCTGCGCCTGGGCGCCATTGACGTCAAGGAAATCATGGTGCCACGCACTGAGCTCGTTGCAGTCAGCGATACGCTGACGCTGCAAGAAGCCTATGACAAAGCCAGAACCAATCGCATTTCACGCATGCCGGTCTATCATGGCGATCTTGACGATATCTGGGGCGTACTTTCCTTCAGTGACTATCCACGCTGGCGCAATCAGCCGGAAATGACCATGCTCTTAAGCGATTTCCGCGAACGCATCGCCATGGATGACGAACCGGAAATCCCGGCCACCATAAACAGCCCGGTTTTTCCCGTGTACATGGCGCCGGAAACCGTCAAGATTGACCGCTTGCTGACGACCATGCGCAAGCGCGGCGCGCAATTCGCAGTGGTCGTCAACGAATACGGTGGAACCTCCGGCATTGTCACTCTCAATGACATCCTTGAAGAAATCATCGGCAGCTATTCCCGCGATGGACTCAATGAGGACGTGCTGTACGAAAGCGACGGCGTGATCCATGCCGATGGACGGGCGCACTTGCGGGTGCTGCAAGAGCGCTATGGCGACGCTTTCGCCAATGAGGAGGGCAGCGCCGACACCATCGGCGGCCTGATGATGGAAACGCTCGGTCGCTTGCCGCGAACGGGCGACACCGCAGCCCTGCCGGGCTTTCTGGTGCGGGTGAACCGCATGGCCGGACGCCGCGTCGGCTCGGTGGCTATCACCGCCATCGCCTTGCCGAACGATAACGGTGAAGGGAGGCGCGAATGACTGCGTTCTTCCTCGGCTTGTTATTCCTGTTGCTGTTGCTGTATGGCCTGCTGGCGCTCTTTTGCTGCATGGAAACGGTCTTCACCTCGGCCAGCTACACTTGGCTCAAGGAACGGGCGGAGCGCGGTGACCGGCGCGCCACGGAAGCCTGTCGGTTGATGGATCAGGGCGGCGTCTTCCTGGGCACCTCGCTGTTCGGCACCAACCTGACAAGCATCACCATCACGACCCTGTTCCGCAGTATGTTGGCGATGGCGATCCTCAATGCTGACCTGTTGAAGATATTACCGTCCTCATTGCGCGTATGGTCAGGCTGGGAAGACTGGCTGACCACCCTGATCGTGACACCGACCATGCTGCTTTTTGGCGAGATGATGCCCAAAGCCATCGGACGCAACTACGCCGATAAGCTGGCACTGGTTCTGGTGCGGCCACTGACCATGGCCAATCGGCTATTCAAGCCCTTTGTGCTTAGCCTCGACTGGGCTTCCGGCCGCCTGGCCCGGCTTGTAACGGGACGGGAGCTCGAAGTGCGCCGCGGTCAAGTCACCCGGGATGATTTGCGTCTCCTGGCCGAAGTCGCCACCGAGCAGGGCCTGGTGCGCAAAGAGGCCGGCGATATGCTGCAAATGGTTCTGGGACTGGACACCAAGCCGGTCGAGACGGTCATGGTACCGCTGGTTGATGTGCGTTCCGTGCCGCTCACCGCCACCGTCGCGGAATTGGAGGCCCTAGGCGCCCAAACGGGCTTCAGCCGCTTCCCCGTCTACGATGGCCGGGTGGACGAAATCGTCGGCATCGTCAGTCTTCGGCAATGTCTCTACGATCAGCCCCTGCGCATGGGCGAAAATACCGCCCGCCTCGACGCGCAAAAAATCACGCCTTATGTGAATCGAAACGTGCTTTTCGTGCCTGAGTCCAAGTCCGTAAGCGAACTGCTCTACGAGCTGCGTTATCAGCACATTCCCATGGCGGTTGTGGTTGATGAACACGGCGGCGTGGTCGGGCTGATCACGGTCGAGGACCTCGTGGCTGAAATCGTCGGCGGTATCCATGACGCCCGCAATCAGGAGTCGGTCATAATCCGAGTTATCAGCCCGCAGATTTTCGAATGCGATGGCAAAGCCGATATCCGGGATATTGAAGAATACTTGGGTTTCACCATTGCCAACCAGGGCTTCGAAACAGCCGCCGGGCTGGTGCTCAAATTGGCGGGGCGCATTCCCAAGGTGGGCGACCGTTTCCCCTACGAAAACTGGCTCATTGAAGTCTTGGCGGTGCAGCGTCGGCGTGTCGTCAAGCTGCGTTTTACCAGGAAGAAATAACAACAGCCGCGCGAAGTTAGGAGGCCACAATGGCTGATCGGCGTTATGCCATGGTCCACGCTTGCCACGGGCTTCTGCCGCTGTTTGCCCTGTTGCTGCTGCTTGGCGCCACGTCCTGCAAACGCGAGCGCACGCTGATGCTGGAAAGCCAGCCGTCGCCGGCAGCGGTCTGGCAGGGCGATGATATCGTCGGCACGACGCCTTGCCGCATAGCCCCACCCGCCGAGGGCGAACTGTCGCTCTTGTTGACCGCACCGGGCTGCCAGGACAGCGTGTTGACCATTCCTGCCGGCATGATTACCCCCGATGGCCGTCTGCTGGTCAAGTTGGCTCAGGCGGAAAAACTTGGCGTCAGCTTGCGTTGCCAGTCCACGCCGAGCGGCGCCGAGTTATTCCTGGACGGTGAATTTCAAGGGCGCACCCCACTCATTATCAATGGCTTGGAGCTTCGCACCATTGAGCTTATCTTCCGCATGAAGGACCGTGATGCGGTGACCAAGCAGGTTGATCTGTCATCAGGCGGTGCTGCACAGACCATCCATGTGAAGCTGCCGAGCCAGACGCTGGCCTTCTATCGCAACAAGATCAAAGAAGAGCCACTCAGTCCCCATCATTACGCGGACCTCGGTCATCACTTGATTCTCGAACATGAGTTTACGGAGGCCGCAGCCGTTTTCAAAGAGGGGCTGCTGCTTGTGCTTGACGGCAAGGCCAGTGAGGGCGGTCATCGCCTGTGGTCCGAAGTTGATCGCGTCATCGTCAAGCAGTACGACTATGGCGATGCCGCTGCCCTCAAGGCCGGGCGCGAAGCCATGCTTGCTCTTTTGCGTGACCTGCACCGCGAGCGCAAGGAAATCCGCAACTTGCAGTTTTACATCAATTACATCAACTGCGCCGACGCGTTGAATTTCCTCCAGGAAGCCCAGGAGCGATTCGCCGATGCCTGGGAACTATACCCGGACCACAAACAGTTTCAACCCTACCTGAAACGCGGTTATGCGCCATAATCCCCACCGCTCCCACGGCTCAGACGTCGCTGCCAGCAACACGCTGGAAGAAAAGCGTTTGCAAAACAAACTGAAGCGCTTGGAAGCTGTTTTAGGCGATATGGGACGCCTGGCCGTCGCTCTCTCCGGGGGCGTTGACAGCACGCTACTGGCCGCCGTGGCCCGCCGTTGTCTTGGTCGCGACCATGTGCTCGCGCTGCATGTGCAGGGTGCCTTCATCGCCGGCGACGAAACTACGCGCGCCGCGGCCTGGGCTGCTGGCGCAGATATCAACTTGGTCACGGTGACCGTTGATATGCTTGCCAACGAGTCCATCCGCAGCAACGGCCCTGAACGCTGTTATCACTGCAAAAAGCTTCTTATGAGCACGTTGCTGGCTGCGGCCCGCGAACGCGGCTTCACGATTCTGGCCGACGGCAGCAATGTGGATGACCGCGGCGATTATCGCCCCGGTCGCCGCGCCGCCGATGAATTGGGGGTGCGGCACCCCCTGGAAGACGCCGGCATGGACAAGGCCGCTATCCGCGCTCTGGCGCGACACTTCGGGCTGCCGAACTGGGACTTGCCGGCCGCCGCCTGCCTCGCTTCGCGAATCCCAACGGGTACTGCCATTGATGCGACGATGTTGCGTCAAGTGGAGCAGGGCGAGGCCTTCCTCCATCGTCATGGCCTGCGCGGCATTCGCCTGCGACACTTTGGCCGTATGGCAAAAATTGAGGCGCCGCCGGAGTCCTTTGCGGCTATTCTTGCCCTGCGCGAGGAATTGCTGGCGGCGCTCCGCGACCTGGGTTTCAGCGATGTCGTACTTGACTTGGCCGGCTACCGCATGGGCGCCATGAACGCGCCCAAGCGGGGCAAACCATTGTAGGCGTACTCCCGACGCCTTTTTTATCCGCAGATTCCGCGGATTTACGATTAGGGCATCTGTCCTCTTCAGCTCCCCTAAATGAAAAGTGACGTTTTCCGTGCTACGTTGCTGTAAGTTCAACCACCAACGTAAAAGAAAGGAAAACGTCACATGTCGCATTTTAGCACATCAACCGCCGAGGCGCAAACGGCGCGCCTCAAAATCAAAACCCAGCTTCAGCAACTGATGATTGAGGCCGAACGTGGGGCCGGCTTGACTCCGTGGGAGGCGTCGATTCTCGCCAGGCTGGTTGACGAAATCTTCTTCCAGTCGGCCGACGCCGAGACCTACCGTTCGGGCCAGTTGAAGTATTCCTGCGTCAAGGCGACGGAGCCGGCCGGGAAGACGCTGGCGCAATGCGAGATGGTCACGGTCAGGCTCACCCTTTTCGACCCGGAGGATCACGAGGAGCTTCCCACGAAGTCCTGTCAGCGGGCCACGGACATGCGTCGCCGCCGGCTGCTGAGGATGTGCGATGAGGCGCGCGAGCAGGATGGGCTTCTTTCCCAGGAGGACCTTGGGGAGCTTCTCACATGCGATGTGCGGACGGTGCGGCGCGACATCGCGGCTCTGAAGCGGGCCGGCATTGTCGTGGCCACGCGGGGAACCGTCAAGGACATCGGCCCCGGCGTCACCCACAAGGCCCTGGCGATCCGGCTTTGGCTGGAAGGCAAGGAGCCGACCGAGGTGGCGATGCGCATTCATCATTCCCTGAAGGCGGTGGAGGCGTACCTGGAGAAGTTCAAACGCATCGCGTACCTGACGGAAAAGGGCTTTACGATCCATGAGATGGCCAGGGTCGTCGGCATCAGCACGGCGGCCGTCCAGACGTTCAAGGACCTGCACGCCGAATACGGGAACAAGGCCTTCTACACGTACAGGCAGGAGGAAATCAATATCTGCGGGCATCAGTTCTGGCAGGCGGAGGATGAAAAAAAAAGCTCACCGTCGTCCAGGAAGAGCGTTGCAGGAAAGTGAGGTGCGACATGGAAAAGAACACGTCTGCGCGTTTTGCGTCGTATGCGCCTGTCGCCTACAAGAGCTTTCCGGGGGCGCTGAATGCGTTTTTCGAGAATGAACTGCCGGCGCTCGGCGGCAGCCGCATCAGAATGACGGTCGTGAACGCCATAAGCGCCATGGTCGCGAAGTTCTTCCCCGAGACGACCCATCTTCAGCCGGGGCAGACGCCCTGGGTCACCGTCAGCGCCGACGCGAAGGGGGCGTACGGGAAAAGGATCCAGGACACGACGCTGGTCCCCGTCGTTCTCGACCTGGTCCAGGATGTGGATGCCGGGGAACGCGCCATGGGCAAGAAGGTCAGGGACGTGAAGAAGGAGGCGGCGGCCAGGCTGTGCAACCAGGCGTATGAACAAGGCGGCTGCATGACCGCGGCGGAGATCGCCGTGCTGCTGAAAACGTCGGCGTCCACAATCGGCAAATACATCGCCGAGTTTGAAAGAGAGCATGAAGTCGTGCTTCCCAGAAGAGGAACAATCCACGACATGGGGCCGACGCTGACCCATAAGAAGATCATCATCGAAAAACTCTTCGTCAAACAGGAAACGGTGCAGCAGGTGATTCGTGAGACCTGCCATTCCGCCAGAGCCATTGAGCGTTACATCACCTCGTTCAAGCAAATCCTGATGTGCCATAGAAAACAGATGACGCTTGAAGAGACCGCCTTCGCCGTCCACAAGACGACGAGACTGGTCCAGGAATACCTCGACATCATCGAAGCCTACAAGGAGAAGGGCTACATTATGGATCGCTTGATGGAGTATGAAGTGAAGATGGAAACGGCCGAAGAGTTCTACGAGCCGTATTACAACACCCACCGAAGATAGTTTTTGACAGCGACACGCACGGGAAATGTCCTGATGCGGTCAGGTGCCCTTATTTCTTTTTTGTTGGCTTTTTTTCTATCCGCAGATTACGCAGATTAGCGCAGATTTCTTTTTTTGGGGGGCGGTTTGGTTGACGGTTGTTCTATCCGCAGATGTCGCAGATTGTCGCAGATTTTTTTTGGGGGGCGGTTTGGTTGACGGTTGTTTTTTTGGCGTGATCGGGGCTGAGGGAGGGCGGTGGAGGCGCCGTGGTTTCCGGTTTGCGGGATGATGTGCCGCTGCGGGCTGCAAGCCCGCAGCACAGCCGGCGTATGTGTGCTGGGGTAGGCGTTTGCGGGGTGATGTCACGCTACGGGCTTTTGTCTTTAGC
>JAAZKQ010000154.1 GCA_012799755.1 Lentisphaerota bacterium
CAGCCGCTTTCCCGTCCCGCCAGCCGCCCCCGTCACCGAACAACCCAAACGCTCCTCGCCCGGCCAGAGTAGAAGCGGCTTCCAGCCGCTTTCCCGTCCCGCGTCCGCTTCGTCACCGAACAGCCCAAACGCCCCTCGCCCGGCCGTGCTGCGGGTTTTTAGCCCGCTGCGTAACATGCTCCCGCAAACGGCGCCAAGCGCTCAGCATCCCTGGCCGCGAAGCGGCAACTGATGATGAATGAAGGCTGTCGGGCATGGCTTCAGCTCAGCTGTTGCTGTGCGTGTCGTTGTCGGCAAGTTCCTTGCTTGCGCTGCCGCTGCTGCCGGCGTCCATGCCGGGCTTTTTCCGGCCGGCCTTCTTTGCCTGTTGGGCCTGTTTGCGTTTGGAGGGCGGCGGCGTGGCATCGCGGGTGATATGGGTGACGACGGCGCTGTCTTCACCGGCCTCCCAGACCACCTCATAGCCGTGCAGGAAAATGCCGTAGACACGTCCCGGCTCGCGCTGGTAGGCGGGACGCGGGTCGGCGGCGATGACTTTTTCGGCCAGTTGACGAAAGCCGTCCAGCCCGCGCTTTTCAATGGCTGCGGCCTGCTGGGCGGCCAGGTCGCTGAACTGGACGGGCAAAGCGGTGCCGGGGGGCGCGTTGGGTGCGAAACCGGCGCGGGCGTCATTCACGGCGTCAGTGTAGGGCAAATACGGCTTGATGTCCAGCACGGGCGTGCCGTCCAGGAGGTCCAAGCCCTCAACCTCAAGGGCGATCTTGCCATGACCACCCAGGCGCACGGCGCACAGTTTGAGGACGGACAGGCCGATGGGACAGGGCCGGAAAGGCGAACGCGAGGCGAAGACGCCGACGCGTTTGTCACCGCCCAGGCGTGGCGGTCGCACGGTCGCTTTCCAGCCTTCCCTCAGCGAATCGTGAAAGACAAAGAGCACCCAGATGTGGGAGAAGTCTTCCAGGCCGCGCACGGCATTGGGCTGATTGTAGGGCGGCAACAGCTCAATGCTGCCGCGAGCTTCGCTGATCAGACCGGGCTGCCGGGGAATGCCGAATTTGGTCTTGAAACAGCTGCGGACAATGGCCACGGGCTGGAACTGATAGGATGGCAGCTCGCTGTTCATTCTGCCGGATACTCAATGCGGATATTTTTGAGGAAGACGCCGGAGCTCTTGCCCGAGCCGCGGAATTGAAAAGCCAGCGATTCCAAGCTGAGACTCTCCGTCTGTTTGCTCTTGCGCAGCCAACGATAGAGGGGCTCGGAGGCCGCTTCAAAGGTCGCCTCATGGTTATCCGGACGCATGCGTGCATGGACAAAGCCCGAGCCGATGGAAATTTGCAAGGCTTGGCCGCCCTTGTAATTGCCGAAGGGGTCCCGGCCGCCGTTGATCTCGTATTTGATGATGGCCTTGCGGGCCTGCTCGGCCGTGAGCACCAGCGGCTCGGGCAGCGGAAAGCGCACGCCGGCCCAGTCCGAACTCTTTTCCGATACCACGATTTCGGTGACGCCATTGACCACGACGGCCTCGCAACCCCAGGGATGCGGAGCAATGCCTGCGAACGACTGTTCGTTCATGTCCGGCGCCAGTTTCTCCATCGTGATGCCGATGACAATGGGCACGGCCGCGCCGCCCGCCGAGATGATGTCAAGTCGGCTGATGCCGCGATTGGGCTCCGGATTGCGCCAGGCGTAAATCTGGAAGCCCCGACCGGCGGAATTGCGCCAGGCCGGGCGATAGGCCGCGGCGGCCGGCGGCTCGGGCAAGGTCCACAAATCAATGTTTTGGCCGCAGATGATTGGCAGGTCCACGCTGCCGCCGTCAAGGTAGTGGATGCGGTAATTCATAACCGGATCGCCCGGTTTCGCATTGGCGGTGGTATGGAAGAAGAAGAGCGTGCGACAGCGGTCGTTGATGCTGATGCCGCGACATTCGGCCGGCACTTCGCGCTTGACGCTGGTCGAGGCCAGGATGATGCAGCAGCGATTGTCATTGGCGTCAAAGCGAATGAAATCGCAGGGCACGCCCAGGAGCGGGGTGATTTCCCATGGCGTGTTATCCAGCGATTGCTCCCTGCCCTGGTCAATCCAGCCGCCTTGGCCGTCATTGGCGACCTGGTCAACGAAGGCGCTGTTGGCCTGCGCGCGCAGATCAACGGGCGTGCTATGCGTCGCGTCAATATGGAAAATGTCAGCCTCAGCGGTTTGCGCGGCGATGAGCTGTTCGTGGGCCTTGGCGGCGGCGTCATAGCGCGCGGTAACGGCGTCAAGGCTCAGAGGCGTCAGGTCGCCGAAGCGCTGGGCGAGCTGCCCCGCGGCGGCGGCGAAGCCAATGACGGCATGCCGGTTATTGTCGAGCATGAGACGGGCGCGACCATCGGCGATGGGCAGCAGTTCGTTGTTGAGGAGGTCAGCGGCGACGGCGCAGCCGGCCGGCAGGGCGATGTCCAGGCATTTCGGGTAGAGATCAATATTGAGGAGCGAGGCGAGCATCATGCCGTCGCGTCGGACACAATGCGCCTCGATATTGGGCGCGAGGTCGCCGTTCGGGACGCGGGCGATGCTCAGTGCCGGTTGGATGTCATGCCGCGCCAGGAGGGCCGTGGCCACGGCTGCCGCGGCGTAGTCTTGCAGCATCGGCGTGATGGCGTAGATGCTGCCGGCGCCGAGCGCGCGGCGGAGCACGGCCGGTTGGCCGTCGCAGGTCGCCAGCGTCTCCCAACCGTCAGCGCTTAGGATGCGCAGGTCGTTCTTGGCGGGGACTTTGCCCGACAGCAGCGCCGGCCGGGCCGGCGCCGTGAAGATCAGCTCGCTGATGGCGGCGTCTTCGCGCGGTTCCGTCGCCAGCCCGGCGAAGAGCGGATTGGCGACGGCGTTGCCGTACTCGTCACAAGGCATGAACTCGCGCGCGGCGATGAGCACGCCGCCCTTTTCCACGAAGCGTTGCAGCGCTTCACTGGTGCCGGGCTGGATATTGCGCAGGCCGACCGCAATGACGGCGCGATAGCCCTTCTGCGCCAAGCGTCCCTCGGCCAGCTGCTCTTCCACGACTACGTCCAGCGGCACATGGCTGTATTCCAAGCCGCTGGTGTAGTGCAAAATCTCGTTGTGGGCTACATAGCCATCAGCGAAGGCGTAGCGCTCGGTGGCAAAGGACAGCAGCAAGGCGACCTCGCGGGCGATGCCGCGTTCGCGGGGCACGAAGAAATCGCTGAAGCGGGCAATGTCCTGCTTGGCATCCATGAAGCCCTGGAGATCGTCAATGCTGAAGGCGTAGGGATTGGCGAGGTTGTAGGGGAAGCGCTCGGCGTTCTTGCGGCCGCCGGCTTCGTCGCGTTGGGGTCCCCATTCCCAGGCGCGTTTAGCCCACATGAACATGTAGGTGGCGTTGCTGCCGCGCAACAGGTCCTGCCAGACGATATTGCGGTTGCCGTTGCGGCTGCGGGTCGCATAACATTCCGGGTTGTGAATGGGCTTGCCATCGGCGAGGCAGCGGAAGAAATGACGCTGGAGAATGCCCTCCGGCAACGCCGGCACGTTGGCGGGCGCCTGGACGGTCTGCACCGGCGGCGCGGTGAGGGTGCTGCGCGTGCCGAGACCGCCGCCGGTGGGTGTCGAGATGGCGTCCATGTGCTTGTTGATCTCGTAGATATTGATGTTCGTGGCCGGCGGCGAGCGATACGATCTGTAGCCGAGAATCTGATAACAGACCAGGGCGCCGGGGTCCTTGGCGCGGATGCAGTCCCGCCTGTCGCGGGCCAATGCGGTCATGCCTTCTTCGCAGAACTTTGACCAGTCAATGACGATGCCTGGGTGGTCTTTGCGGTCGGCGAACTGGCTCAGGGCGGTGAAGGAGGTGAAGTCGCTGCGCCAGAGCGCATTGAGTTTGTCAATGCTGCCGTATTTGCGTTCGAGGTACTCGGCGAAAAGCCGGCGGTTGTAAGGCGATGGGTCGTAGTAGGCCGGCTCATTGAAAAGTTCATAGACGAGCTTTTGATTCTTGCTCGTTTGACGCGCGTGGTCCACGCCGTATTCCCAGAAGGACAGGTACATTTTGCGGCCCTCTGGATGGAAGATGTTGTAGGGCACCCAGTGGTTGCCGGAAGCGGAGTGAAAGCGGTTGATGGCCTCTTCCGGCAGGATGCCCGCGTAGGCCTTGTTGGTGCCGGGCTTGCCGAAGCTCCAAGGAAAACAGGTGTAGTCAATCAGCAAGGGCAGGCCGTTGTTGACAACCACTTCCAGCATCGCCAAGTTCTTCTCGCCGCGTCCCCAGCTGCTCTTCTCGACCCCAAAGCGATCCAGCCAGGGCCCGCAGGGCAGGAACCAGGCGAAGGTGTCAAAACCCAGGCGCTGCGCGCTCTCGTAGGTCAGGGGCGCCTCATAGACCCAGTTGAGCTCCGGCGGATAGCCCGCCGTCGGCCCGAAATCCAGCCCGAGCGCCGAGCCGAATTGCACGCCGAAGAGATAGCGCTGCCGGCCATCAACCAGGTAGTCGCCGGCCGGCGACACCGACACGGTCTTCCCCGGCGGCAGAATCACATCAGCCGGCAAGGCGGCAAAGTCGGCAATTTGGCCGACGAGGCTGGGAAGGAGGCAGCAAATGGCCGCGGCGATGCCCGCGCGAAGTCCTGTCGTCATGCTTGATTTCTCCCTTGCTTTGGCTTGCGTAAATAGAACAGGGCCGCGCCGCCCTGACGACGACGCGGCCCCGGTCGCTCGCTGACCTTATGCGCTTAGAGCGCCGTCCATTTGACATCACCGGCGGAATTGGCGACGATGGCTTCGAGGAAGCGCATTTCGTCAATGCCGTCCTGAATGCCGGGGAAGTCCAAGACGGGTTTTTCGCCCTTGAGGTCGGCGTGGATGGCGTCGGCGAAGGCGCGGTAGATGGACGCAAAGGCTTCCAGGAAGCCCTCGGGATGCCCTGCCGGCAGGTTGCAGACCTTCTGGGCCTCGGCGACCGTTCCCGGGCCGTTGCGGCGATAGATGATCATCGGCGCGTCGTTGGAACGGAAGATCAGGTCTTCCGGGCTCTGCTGGCGCCATTCCAGCGCCGCTTTTGAACCGTAGATTTTGATGATGAAGTTGTTTTCCTCGCCGGTGGAGACTTCGCTGGCGAAGATGACGCCGCGGGCACCGTTGTTGAAACGCAGGAGGACGCTGCCATCATCATCCAGTTCACGTCCCTTGACGAAGGTGGCCAAATCTGCTGACACCGCCGTGATGCGCAACCCGGTCAGGTAGCGTATGAGCTGCTCGGCGTGGGTGCCGATGTCGGCCATGCAGCCACTGATGCCGGCCTGCTTGGGATCAACCCGCCACACCGCTTGCTTGCCGGCATTCGGTGCAGCCAGCCAGCCCAGCGAATACTCGACGTTGATCTTGCGCAGCTCGCCCAAAAGGCCGTCGGCAATGAACTTCTTTGCTTGTTTGACCATGGGAAAGCCCGTGTAATTGTGCATCAGCGCAAAGAGTTTGCCGCTGGCTTGCTGCGTCTTGCCCATCTCCACGGCTTCCGCCGAACTCATGGCGATGGGCTTCTCGCAGAGGACGTGGAAGCCGGCCTTGAGGAAGGCGTTCGAGATGGGAAAGTGCATGAGATTCGGCGTGACCACCGACACAAAGTCAATGCGCTTGTCCGCCGGCAGCGCCTGCTCGCCGGCAAGCATCGCCTTGTAGTCGGGATAAACGCGCGCGGGATCAACGAAGAGTTCCGCGCCGCACTGCCGCGATTTCTCCACATTGGTGCCGAAGACACCCGCGACCAGCTCAATGTCGCCATTGAGGCGTGCTGCCCGGCGATGAACATCGCCAATGAACGCCCCGGGTCCGCCGCCAACCATGCCCATTCTGAGTTTTCTCTTCATTTCGGCTTCTCCTGTTGCTGATTTTTTCGCCTTGTCATCAAAAGCTCGCCAGACCCGGCTGTGGTCCGGCGCTCTTTCCACTCTTCACAAAAATACACGGCCTGAGCCAATCTGCCAGCGCAAACGAAAGAGAACGCTGTTTGCGCGCGTAATCGGTCACTCTTTGAACATTGTTGTCCCCGCAAGCTGCTATGGACACTATGGACGCTATGGCCGATGGCACATGTTGTCCACGGCTGTCTGTCTTGTCCACTTTTACCAAAAAGCGCCTGTTTTCCGGCCGTGCTGCGGGCTTGTAGCCCGCAGCGTGACATGACCCTGCGAACGGCGCCAAACGTGCGTCTTCCGGCAGAGTAGAGGCGGCTTCCAGCCGCTTTC
>JAAZKQ010000155.1 GCA_012799755.1 Lentisphaerota bacterium
AAATCATCGTTTATTCCCGCGCCGCCGCCGCGGCGGACGTCGCCCACGTCCACCCCGGCAAAAAGCTGCTCGTCTATGGCCAAGTCGCTGACGCCGATGTTCTCGCCAACTTGCCCTTGCAGTGGCAGCGCCGCGATATTGACGATTATGTCACCCGCCAGCCCCTGCAAGCTACCACCGCCGGCCAAGACCTCCTCGCCGGCGCCGCGCTGTCGCGCAGCGCCTTCGCTTGCTATTTCGACCTCAAGCCGACCCTGGACGCCCAACGTCTCATTGATTTCGCCGATCAAACGCCTTGCGTGCTGCGCTCGGCGGACTGCATGTATGTCGCCACCGGCATCGGCGCCGGCATCCTCCCCGATGACCAGTTCTATGACCGCTTTCTCTTGCAGGCCATTCTCTATCTGACGCGTGATAAGGACGCCCTAGCACTGCTCGAAAAGCGCGCGCAAGCTCTCCGTGAGCAACGGCAACGCGACGATCAAGCCTTTGTCAACAACGTGGCCAATGCTGCCGGCATCCCCGCCGCCGAGCACGGCAAGTACCAGGTGGGCATGTCCAAGGACAACTTCGGCCGTTTCGGTTACAGCATTGGCGAAGGCCTCTGCGTCGGCAACCTCAGCAGCAATACCATGTTCAGCAATGGTCGCCAAAACGTCCTCCTGACCGTCCCGGAGCAGCCCGGTCGCCGTTCCCTCGCCGTAACCGCCATTGACTGGGTCGGCAAAAGCTACCGCGTCACCTGCGGCTCTTTGTCATACGACCTGCAATTCTCGCTGCTCACGCCATACGTCCGCTATGGTTTCGGCAGAAACCAACAAGCGCTGATGCTGCCCGAAAACCTCGCTGACTACGCCGTGCTCATCACCACCAAAGGCGCGCGCCACTGCGACATCCGCCGACAAGAAGTCATCTACGATTGCCAGCGCGATGGTGCACTCGCCAAGCCTTGGCTGCTTCTCTTCCAAAATGGCGATTGCCGCCCCCTCCATGTGGTCTTCAGCCACCAGCTCCAAGCCATCACGAGCAGCGTCCGCGACGGCGCCATTGAGGAGCTCCGCTTCCACGGCAGCCCCGAACAGCCCCTCGGCGACGTCCTCTGCGGCTGGCCATGGGGCAGCAAAGACGTCAATGCCGCACCGTGGACTGAGGCCCTGCCCGGCGAGGTCCTCACCCGCCTTGATCTCTTCACCGCCATCGCCCTCAACTATCCCGTCGGCTGCGATGAAATCTTCCGTATTGACCAGCAAAAGCAACGCGTGCACATCGTGCAGAGAACCCGCTTCCAGCCCATCGCCACCGCCTGGGACATCACCCCCCGCGACATTGCGGTCATGCCGCCGCTCATGGCCTTCGCTATCGAAGAAAATCTGCTCGTGCACCCCGAATCACCCTTGCAAGACCTCGACCTGCCCAGCAAATACGGCCCAGTCAAGGCCGTCATGGACAGCGCCGTCCTCCGCTATGCCATTGACTTGCCCGCAAGCAGCGACATCATTCTGCCGGACATCGTCTGCCCCGATCCCTGGCGCGAGCAATACAACGCGCTCTTCGCCGGCGGCGTGCGCTGGTCCTGGGGCGGCGGCGCTCCGGCGGACAATGTGTCGCCCGCCATCCCCGGCGGCGGCCGCGGCGGTGACAATATCAGCCCCTTCACCTGGCAATTCGGCCTCACCACCTCCTTGCAGGGATATCACCTGCTGAGCCCGGAAAACCGCGCCAAGCTGCGCCGGCGCGTCCAACGCCGCTTCATCGAACCCCTGGACCTCTTTCAGTACAAAAACTACGCGCGCCACCGCCGCGAGCCCTTCTCGGGCCAAGAATATCCCGTGACCTTCCGCAGCATTTACGGCCTGGGCGTCAATTACGCCGAGGATTTCGGCACCGGCTATCAGTACGGCGATGTCAACGAAGCCTGTTCCGTCATTACCTGGCTCGGTGAATTGCTCGCCGACCGCTTCGGCCTCCGCGCCCTGGCCGAAACCCACTGGGCCTACTTCAAGTACGTCATGCGCCACCAGATGCTGATTGACGACTGGGCATACCACGCCGGCTCATGCCGCGAAGATGGCGCCGGCGCTTGGATTGATATGCTCAACGGCGAGTACGCCGGCATGCTCAGCTACGCACGCCTGGCCGCCCTGTCCGGCGATCAGGCCGAACAACAGCAGGCGCTCTACCGCGCCGCCAAAAAGTCCGTGCCGACCATCGCCCGCCTGCGCTTCCACCGCTTCCTCGGTGAACCCGTGCCCTTCGGTGACCCCGGGCGCAGTATCGCCCTCGTCACCGGCTTCAATGAATTCTCCGGCGCCCAGGTCTACCGCCTGCCTCTGCGCCTCAACAGCAACATCCGCGGCGCCATGGACCTCTTCGATTTCTCCCAGGGCGCCCCCGGCTCGCTCTATCGCCTCTACGACCGCTACGCCAAGCCTGAGGTGCTGGCCTACATGCGCGCTTACACCATCCCAGCATTCATCACCCCCGAGGGCTTCCAGTCCGGCTTCCGCTACCTCCAGCCCCTCGCTTGGTTTGAAGCCGACAATGAACTGCTCAAGCAATGGACCGACGAGCTCTTCGCCTTGCGCGGCGAGCGGGCCACCAAAGACTGGCCGGGCATCACCGTGCCCTACCCCGTCGGCCTGGTCATGGCGCGCAAATACAACGTGCCGGTGCTTGAGCTATGCCAGAGCCTGCAACTCAGCGAAGCCGGCTACGAGCCCCAGGAACGCCGGCTCAAACTCAGCATCCAAGCCGACGCCCAGTCCCGTGCCATCATCCCCAAGCCAAAATCCCTCAGCGTCAATGGCCGCCCCCAGCCCCTGCCCATCACTGACAGCATGCCGCTGCCGCTCCAACCGGGCATGAACGAGATTGAGGCGCTGTACTGAACGCAGCCGCCCGCACCCCGCAGCAGCAGTAAGCTTGCGTTGGGCGCAGCACAAGAGCCCGGCGCCCGGCACTGTATGCCGGCCCCAAGACCAAGCATCAAACCGCGCGCGTCCATCACATTCATACTGTCTCCATTGAGCGCTTGGTCAATGGTTCTGGCGTTCTATCCATGCAGCAGAGATGCAGGCCTATTCCTGTGGCGCCGTCTATCTTGCAACTCAGGATTTTGGCGATGGCGTCCCTGCCGTTCATTCCTTGGCGACTCTGATGAGCAGCGGCCAGTCGTGTTATGCGAAAAATTTTCTTATTGTTTCCGCTCTTTCAGGTAGTTGTCCATTCGCTCGTAGGCGGGCTTTGTTGATTCCGGCCAATTGAATTGCTCGGGGAATTTTTGGATTTCGTGTTTTAGTCCGTCGTAGAGCGTTCTGAAGTTCTCCTGCTTGAGTCCAGTAGCCGCCAGAACCTTTGAGTTATCTGAGATTCTTTGGAAGAGCCTCGCGTATTCGAGCTGCCACCGGAGTCCTGGATTGAACTCGTGGGCACCGAGAATCTTGTAGTAATCTTCCTTGGGAACCCAGACCGCCTCAAGCTTGCAGATGTCGTGGTAGTACTCCGCAATTTCACCCCAGCTATGGTGTTCCGACGAGCAGACATTAAAGTCCTCGCCCAGGGCCTTGGGATTGAAAACCAGCCCGGAAATCATTTCCGCGACATCGCCGCCCCAACTCAAGGTGGCATGCTTGTCCTTGGCTTCAATGGGCACCACAACCGGCTTTCCTTCGCGCGCGCGCCGAACCGTCAAATGCGCCTCCAAGGTGACCAACTGGAAACGCATGTGAGAAAAGGTCGTCGCCGGACGCACAATCGTCCAATTGCCAAAGCCGGACGCCCGCAAGGCATTCTCCGCGCGGGCCTTGTAGATGCAATAGTCGTCTGAGGCGAGCAACCAGGGATCGTCCGACACATCAATCAAGCGAGGCGAGGATTCCTTGATTGGATGCTCCAAATCAGCATATACTCGGCAAGATGACAAAAACACGTACTGGCCTACGCTTTTCAAGGCCAAAGGCAAATAGGTCGCGATTTGGCTGGTCGGATAGGTCATGAAGTCAACCATCGCATCGTATTTCCGGGACATCAACTCCAAAAAGAAGGCTTGGTTCTTGGCGTCAGCCTTGACATGGGTCACGTTGGGAAAGGTCCAAGGCGGGTCGTCCAGCGCAACCGTATCAATGTGATAGCCTTTTTTTGCCAGACTGGGGACGAGGTATTGTCCCATGGCGCCCGTTGCTCCCAATACCAATACTCGTTGAGCCATCTTGTTATCCCTTCGTGCTGCTTTTTGACTTGGATTTGCCGGCAGATCTGATCTAAACGACGCGCGGCAGTGAGTAAAACTTTATTTTTTTCGCAAAGCTCGGAAGAACCTGTTTTTTGCAAAAGTGGGAAGAGCCGCGTCTTCGCGTGAGGGACACACACCGCCATAATCTGTGTTAATCGGCGACAGCTGCGGATAGAAAAAGGTCAGCGCTTGGAGTCGTCATCGTCTAGCGGCACTGCGGAGCTGTACTGGTGCAGATCGTAGTGGATTTCGCAGTCGGGCATGGGCAGGCGTAGCAACTCCACCTTGGCATCCTTGAAGAACATTTCCGCGAGGGTGTCATGATAGCCGGAGAAGATCACCACGCGAACAATGCCGGCGCCGATGAGCGCCTTGGCGCAGTTGGTGCAGGGCATATTGGTGACATACGCCGTCGCCCCCGCCAAGGAGATGCCATGGCGACTG
>JAAZKQ010000020.1 GCA_012799755.1 Lentisphaerota bacterium
CCGAATCCAGATTGCCGGTCGGTTCATCCGCCAGTAGAAAAACCGGGTCGTTTGACAGTGCCCGAGCAATAGCCACGCGCTGCTGCTGGCCGCCGGACAACTCTGCCGGGCGGTGCCGCAGACGCGCTTCCAAGCCCACCATCGCAGCCAAACTGTGCGCGCGTTCTGTACGCTCCTTCGTTGACCAGCCCAGGTAATACAGCGGCAAAGCAATGTTCTCTGCCACCGTCAACTGTGGAATGAGATTGAAGCTCTGGAAGATGAAGCCCAGGTACTTCAGGCGAATGTCGCTAAGCTCATTGTCGTCCAGCACGCTCACGTCCCGTCCGGAGAGATAGTAACTTCCCGAAGTCGGCCGATCCAAGCAGCCCAGCAGATTGAGCATCGTACTCTTGCCGGAACCACTCGGCCCCATGATGGCCCAAAAGCTGCCCCGGTCAAAATTGGCGCTGACACCGTCCAAGGCTCGCACTTCTTGCGTGCCCATCTTGTAGATCTTGTAAAGGTCAACCAGCTGAACGGCGTATTCGCCCTGCTGTTTTTTTATTTCTGACATGCTCAGAACCCCCTTCTTATGGCTGAGCCGGCGGCGGCGCGGCACCGGTGTCGCCGCTGCCATCGTCACTGCGGCGAGGCGGACGACGACCTTCACTGCCACCGGCTGCATCACCCCTGCCCGCGCCGCCGGCGCCGCGTTGCTCGCGCATGCGGCGCCCCATGGCCTCACGTTCCTCGGGCGTCATGCTTTCGAAGCGCTTGCGCATGGCCTCGCGTTCTTCGGCGCTCATGTTTTCAAAGCGTCGCCGACCGCCCTCACGGCGGGCACCCTCAGCCGGCGCGGCATTTTCGCCAGGAGCAGCGGCAGCGCCTACTGCCCCATCATTGCCCGGTCGGCGGCGATGACTGGCGGCCTGGCGTGCCGCCTCGCTGCTTTCGGCCTCTTCGCGAGTCGGTATTTTCATATCAACGATCTCTTCGCTGGCGCGAATGGATACGGCCTCGTGCAGGGGTGGTGTGATCAGCACCTCGTCGCCGACTGCCAGCCCTGAAAGAATGCGTACCATGCGGTTGTTGTCCAGGCCGATTTCCACGTCGCGTCGCTCCACGCTGTCGCCTTGTCGTATATAAACCACGGGCGTGCCGGCCGCGCGCACAACGCACTGCACAGGCACAAACATGGCCTTGGCGTACTGCTCAATGATGATCTCAGCCTCACAGTTCATGCCCGATTTAAGAACGCCATCGCCGCCATCAATATTCACGGTGGTGTTGTAAATCTTCAGGTCGGGATTCATGAACATGCTCTGCGCATCCGGCAGTGGCGCAATCTTCGCGATCTTGCCCAGGAAAACCCGGCCCGGCAAAGCGTCAATGCGAATACGCACAGGCAGGCCGACAAAAATCTTCTTCAGGTTGGTCTCATGCACTTTGATCTCGGCGTCAAAGGTGTCGGCCGTCGGTAAATAGATGAGTTCTTGGCGTTCAAAGACTTCTTGGCCCTCTTCGAGCGGTTGGGTGTTGGAACGCCATGGCCCGCGGGAGCTGGTGGCGTAGATCACCAAGCCGTCCGCCGGAGCATAGATCAGCGACTTTTCGATCTGTTCCTGGATTTTGGTCAGGCGGGAGCGTTGGCGGTTCAGTTCCAGCTCACGCGCCAGCAGTTGCGCCTCGGCCTGCACCACATTGGCGCGGCTGCTGCGCTGAATGCGCTCCAAGGCCATAGTGCGTTGCCGGACATCGCTTTCCAGCTGGGCCACCTGACGTTTGTAGGTATAATTTTGCGAAAGAGCCAGATTGTTTTGAGCAGTCTTCAATTCCAGCTCGTAGCGCTTGCAGGCCAGCGTGTCTGAACGAAATTCGGTCTCTGACAAATATTTCTCTTCAAAGAGGGTCGTTGACCACTTGAGTTTATCCTGGGCCCGCTGCAGTTCTTCAGCGGCGAGAGTGACGCGGCTTTCCAGCTCATTGAGGGTCTTGGGATACTCGCCTTCTTCGTACTTGATCAGGTCTTCTTTGGCGAAAAGCAGGTCCAGCTCGGCCTTGTCCACGTCGGCTGCGGCCTGATTTTTCACCACTTCAAGATTCTCCTGCGCCTGCACATGCGAGGCGCTGGCATTCTGAACGGTAATTTCCTGGTTGACGAGGTTATCCTTCTGAGTCGAAGAATCCAATTCCACCAGCAGGTCGCCTTTCTTGACGCGTTGGCCCTCCGGCACGATGTAGAGAATGGACACGCGCCCTTCGACTTGGCTCTTGATGACGATCTGCTCGCGAGGCTTGATGCTGCCGGCCTCCGTCAGATTGATCACCAAAGGCCCCTCTTCCACCTTGGCAAAAATCTGCTTGGCTTGCTCACCTGCCTTTACCTGCTGCTCTCGCCAGCCCAGATACCACTTCACGCCAAACGCCAGCGCCCCCACCATCAGCAGCAGCGCAATCCACTTCTTGACACCTGTCTTTTTCATCTCATGCCCCTGTTGATTATTTTTTGTATCGCATTGATCAGCAATCTATTAATAGACACCATCCGCTCATGGCCCGCGCAAGTCAAGCTCCTGCCAGCGTCCGTCCACATCCACCGCCAAAACGCCTAGTTCCCGCTGGAACTCCAGCTCATTGGTGCGGTAGGATACCACGGCTGAGTTGAGAGAGTTCTGGGCCGAGAGCAGCGCGTTCTGCGCTTCCAGGACATCGCGGATTTCCGCGCGGCCGGCCTTGAGCAGCAGATCGGTGCTCTTTCCCCGGCGCTCAGCCAGAGATACGGCCTGCCACTGAATGATCAGACTGGAGCGATTCGACTGCAAGCTGCGCAGCTTCGCCCGCACGCTCTGTTTGATGCCGTCCTCATAGCCTTGGAAGCTGCGCACGGCCTTTTCCAGGCTGATCAGGCTGTTGCGGTAGTTGTTGCGTTCCCGTGTGCGCTCAAAGGGCAAATCAAGGTAAAGAAAAGAAGAGTAACTGCCCACGGACGGTCGAAAATCACCATCGTCCATGCCTGCCTGGCCCAAGGAACGGCCTTCGCCCACGGCCGCGCGACCGCCCAAGCTCAACTCCGCCCGCAGCGAATCCTCGGCAATGAGCACCTTGCGCTGCGCATCCTCAATGCGATCAAGGTAGTTGCGCAAATCCGGCCTGGTCGTCAAAGCGATGCGGATGGCGCGTTCGAGCTCAATTTCGTTAGGACCGACGTGCACATTATCGGGTTCTTTCAGGATCACCGGCGCATCAGCTTCAGGCACTTTTCCGGAGTAATCCGTGACGTCCACCGCGGTCAGGAGCGCTTGGCAGCGTTTCTGCAGGCCCTGCAGTTCATCTTGCCGGGGGATGATTTCGGCATCCGGCGGCAGCCCCAGGAGGATGCGGAAGCTGTCCAAGGTATTATCGTAGGACTCGCGGGCGTTGATCCAGCTATTGCGGGCGTTGAGTTCATCCTGCACGGCCTGATCAAACTGGTATTCAGGCATCAGCCCCGCATCGGCCATGCGGCGTGAACGGCGCGTGGAAAGCACCACGCGCTTGTAGTTCTCTTCTTGGTTGACCACGCGTTGGGCACTTTGCAGGACACTGAGATAGGAACTGGCGATGCGCACGACGAAATCGCGCTTGTACTGCTCAAAGTCACGCACAGCGTACAGCAAATTCCGCTCGGCTTGCGTCAAGGGTTCGCTGACAATGAACTCACCGCTACCCCGCAAGAGCGGCACAGTGACCGAAGCGTCGCCCGTAAAGCCCCAGCTGGAATCTTTTCCACCGCTGAGCATCTTCACCAGATCAACGCTGATACTACTAACCAGCTCGACGCCATTCTTGAAGCTGCGCGTGAAGCCCAAACCGCCGTCGTGAGTCAGGCCGGTATTGCGGCGGTTGCCGTCATGCGTACTGCTCAGGGTGTTGTCGAGCATGCCCCTGAAGGTATTGCGGAAGGCGTCGTCTTCAAGGTCCAAGGCCAGCGCCGTTTGAAACAGTTGGTCCTTGCGATCCTGGAACTCACGACTGTTGTGCGCGGCAATCTGCAATGCCTCCACCAAGGTCGGTCGTATCGGCTCGCTGCTTTTCCACTGTTCCTCATAGGTCACCCCCTCCTGCAGGTGGCGAGCACTTTGCCAACGCTCATTATCGGCCAAGTCGCGGATGCTCTGTGATGCCGGCGAGGCAGTCTGCAAACGCTGATCAAGAAGCAGGCGCCGACGCAGACTGTCCGCCGCACTCTCCACGATAATCGGCTCGCTACGACCGTTTTCCTGCTCCTGTGCTTGGCTGAGCAAGGCCGTGGCACGCTCATCAGCCTGTTGGCGCCACTGCTGGGTGCTGCGACAACCGGTGACCAATATGGCAACGCCAAGCCCTAGTGAGGCCAGGCCGGCCCAAGGCCGACATAGGCGCGCAGGCGACGCCGGACTTGCCCGACCTACCACGCCGCTTCGCCCAGCCTCATATCGTTCCGCTGAGATTAGTTTCCCTGACATAATTCTTCTTGCCTTGAATGATATGAATCTTTACTATCGGGAGTGAAAGAATGGTCAAATTATGATTGCGCTTGCTCGGGAAGTTCGTTGTTAGCACGACGATATGCTCCCAAGCAAAACAGCTCCACCAGGCCCTCCAAGCTTAAATCGCTGTTGCGGCCATGCATACGCATCGCCCCCCAACCGTACAGCTGGTTCAACAAGATTCCCGCCAAGGTCTCGGCCTTCACCCCTTCACGCATCACACCAGCGGCAATCCCGCGCTCGAAAACCTGCGCAAAAGCCCGCAACAAACGCCTGTAGTCCTCATGCCAGCGCTGGTGAAACTCCCCCTTGTTCTTCCCGGCAAGGCGTTTGCCGATCAAAAATACCTGTTGCAAAATGTGATGGCGTTGCTCGTGAAAAGTGACAATCCGCCGACAGGTTGTCAACAATGCACAATGAAAATCGCCGGGCTCTTGCGATGCCTCCAACACCGCCTGCAACAAGTCCTCACGCGCGGACTCGACGATTGCCAGCAACAAGGCTTCCTTACTCGCGAAATAACGGTAAATCGTCCCTTTGCCAACGGCCGCCGTACGCGCCACCGCGTCCATGGTAATCTCATCATATCGCTGAGCGGCAAACAAACTCTCTGCCGCAGACATGATCTGCCGACGCTTCGCTTCCGTCTTGCGCATGACCAACTACTCCGTGTTGATGACTCGCTGAAGGCGAATGAATAAAAACAAGCACCGGAAAACTGACCAGTCAGTTCCGTTTGATGCATAACGCCAATGTAACAAGCTTATTGTGCAAACGCATTTTTTCTCTGAGAGGTTTTCGCGCTTGTTTTTGTGTCCGGTCACTCTTTGATATTGGCTGGTACCAGGGGACGCCTGAGACCGATGGGACTCCTTGGCGTCGGCGCCGGGGCGAGGACTCATAAGCGTTAAGTTGTTTCCGTTGAATCGTACCGGGAAAATAGTGGTGTGTATTGTGACTGACGTCCCCAGATGCCTAAGCATAAAGACACACGCTTGGGTTTGCTCTTTGATTTGCCTCGGCGAGGCAATACCATGAGTAACCCCAGGTGGAGCTGTGCGAAGCACTGCGGAACCTGGGGTGACGCCGCCCACAAGGCCGGAG
>JAAZKQ010000156.1 GCA_012799755.1 Lentisphaerota bacterium
AGCGGCTGGAAGCCGCTTCTACTCTGCCGGAAGACAGACGCATGGCAGGTGAAGGCGATAGGGCGAGACAGGGCTGAAAGCGGCTGGAAGCCGCTTCTACTCTGCCGGAAAACGCACGTTCGGCGCCGTTTGCAGGGGCATGTCACGCTGCGGGCTGAAAACCCGCAGTACGGCCGGAAAACAGATGCTATCCTGGTAAAAGTGGACAAGACAGACAGCTGTGGACAACATGTACCGTCGTCCACGGCGTCCATACAGTCCATACTGTCCATAATTCCGTAGCTTACTGGCGGCGTCCCAAGCACGCTCAACCAGTCCCGTCCACGTTGCCCTCTCCCCTTCGGGCAGTTCAGCGCCTAGTGATCACAGACATTGGCGCCGGGTTTGAGTTCACCGGCAAGGAAAGCCGTCACCAGTTCTTCCGGCGAGCCCGCAGGGGCGCCGACGAGGACCTTGACGTTCTGCGCAGCAAAGAGGTCTTGTGCGCGTTTGCCCATGCCGCCGGCGATAACCATGTTCACGCCCTTGCCGCCCAGCCAGCGCGGCAGCACGCCCGGCTCATGCGGCGGCGGCGTCAGCAATTCGGTCTTGATGATCTTCTTGGCCTGCTCATCGGCCTCAACAATCGCGAATTGTTCGCAGTGGCCGAAATGCATGCACAGCTCGTTGTTCGCCAGAGGAATTGCAATTTTAATCATGATGATGGTCCTTTCGGGAAGGTTTCGGTTTTGGTTTACAAGAGTTTCTCCTGGACATGTTGCCATATCTGCCTGATAGCCTGTGCGGGCACGCTGTCAGGATACTCCATGACAGTCTTGCCCTGCCGCAATGCCGTGGTAAACAGCGGATCAAAAGGAATCGTGCCGGCAATGCCGATGTCATTGCGCCGGCAGAAGGCCGCGATTTCATCGCTCAACTCAGGGTTGATATCCGCTTTGTTGATCACAACCTGGAAATCAACCTCGAAATTCCGTGCGAGCTTGGCTACGCGCTTCATGTCATGCATGCCCGACAAGCTGGGTTCAGTGACAATGAGCGCCGCGTCCACGCCGGTCATGGCCGCTATCACCGCGCAACCGATGCCGGGCGGGCCGTCGGACAGGAGCAACTCACGGCCCTCGGCCTCCGCGGCGGCCTTGGCGGCTTGGCGTACTGCCGTCACCAGTTTGCCGGAATTTTCCGCGCCGGGGTGCAGTCTTGCATGCGCCATGGTGCCGCAGGGCGTGCTTGACATGTACCACTCGCCACAATGCCTATCGTGGAGAACAATGGCCTCTTCGGGACACTGATCAGCGCAGACGCCGCAGCCCTCGCAGGCATCTGCCAGAATACGCGGATGGGTGGTCAGGATGCTGATGGCGCCAAAGCGGCATAATGAATAGCAGCGATAGCAGTCCACGCAGCGGTCGTAGATGATTTCAGGCATGACGCCTGAATAAAAAGGCTCGCTTTTCTGGGTTTCAGGTTTCAGGAGCAGATGCAAGTCCGCCGCATCCACGTCACAGTCGGCCAGTACGCATGGCGCGACGAGGGTTGCCAGCGCCGCCGTCAGGCAAGTCTTGCCGGCGCCGCCTTTGCCGCTGATAATCAACAACTCTTTCATAGTCGTCCCTCCGCCTGCAAAAGTGCTGGAATTTGTGTGGTCAGCAGTGTTCGGAATGACACGCGCAGGGACGGGAAGACCGTCAGCAGACTGCCGCCACGGGAATAGCTCTCGGCGATCTCACGCTGATAGGGTATCTCAAGCAAGACCGGCAGCTTCACTTCCTGGCAATAGTCCCGGATCAGCGCCACACCTTCGTCGGCGCGATTGATGATGACGCCACAGGGCAGATTGGTTTCCTGGAGGGTAGCCACTGCCAGCTTGAGATCATGCAAGCCAAAGGGCGTTGGTTCAGTCACCAAAATAACAAAATCGTTGTTACGCACGGTCGTGACCATAGGACAAGCCGTGCCCGGTGGTGCGTCCATGATCACCAGCCCTTCAGGCGGAATATGCCTTTTGAGCTGTCGGATCAAAGGCGGCGCCATGGCGTAGCCGACGTTCATGACGCCGGAAATCAGCTCAAAGCCCGGCCCGTGACGGAATTGGAGTGTGCCGATGTCAAAGGGCACTTCCCGAAGTACCTTGTGAGGGCATGCCAAGACGCAGCCACCACAACAATGGCACATTTCCGGAAACACCAGCACACGCTTGCCCAAACGCGCCAAGGCCTGAAAACGGCAGGCGCGTACACAGCGTCCGCAACCGTCACAGTCGCCGTTGTCCGTGAACTCAGGAATGCTCACGGCGACGGGGAGCTCCTGCCACGGTTCGACGTCCACAAAGAGATGGCAATTGGGCTCCTCGACGTCGCAGTCCAACAGTGTGCAGCCTTCGGCCATCGCTTCGGCCATCGCCAGCGCCAGCGTCGTCTTGCCCGTGCCACCTTTGCCTGATGCTACTGCAATTTTCATGTCCAGTGTCCTTCCACGTCCGCCGCCGCGGCTTCTTTGAGTTCACCGGCCTTGAACAGGCGTATGGCCTCGTGGCCGTCCTTTGCCTGGGTCAAATAGACCTTCACACCCGCTTCCTGCAAAACCCGGAAGGCCTTCGGACCACAATGGCCGGTGATGACCGCTTTCGCACCATTCTCCACAACGCGCATCGCCGACTGTATGCCGGCGCCTTGCGCCAAGTTCAAGTTCTGCGTATTTTCCAGCACCTCCACTGCACCGCTGGCGGAATCCCAAAGCAGAAAATTGGCCGCACGACCAAAGCGGGAGTCCAGCGCAGCATCCAAATTGTTTCCACGACTCGTCAAGGCAACTTTCATGATTTCCTCCGTGTAGGTTGATGACAACAACGCCGATGCTGCTGACAACAGCCCGGCATAAGATGACAAGACTGCAAATGCCGGCGAGGCCGCCAATCAGCCAAGACCTCACGCCATGCTCCCGAAGCAAAGGAGAATACCCGCAGGCCACGTTGCTGCGCCAAGGCAGCGCTGTCATTGGCAATCGCACCGCAGAGCAGCACATCGGCGCCGGCGGCGCGCAAAGTGTCGAGTTTGCCGATGACATCGCCCGGGAGACTCAACTCCGTTTCACTCACCAGGCGCCCGCGACAACGGTCCACAACCACTGCCAGCGCGGACGCCTCAAACAACGGCGAGATGCGTTCCGTGCTCTTCATGATGGTTACCGCTATGCGCATGCTCAGGCCTTTCGTCTTGATTGACAATTTTACTATAGCAACAAGCATGCCAAAGCAAAGAAAAAGGCGCAACAGCTTGCCGCTGAGCAGTTTTCTGCCTGTTTCCAACGTCCCTTTAGTATAGCATAAACGCCACACTGCAACTAGCAGTATAGCGCCTATGCATCACTCATTTTTCCCTGGCCTGGGCGACCGCAGCGTGTTTACTTGACCAGGCCCATGCGGACCTCAATGCGCATATTGCCGTCCTTGGCGGCGATGCAATGCAATTCCACGCGTTTGCAGTTGCGATTTTGTGAGTCGCCGCGGAATACGGGTTGTGGCTGACTGACATCAATCACCTGCCACTGGCCCTCCCCTGCGGTGTTGCTGATGCGGAACTGCTGCTTGCCGTCGCTGAGGGTCACGCCTTCGGCGTCCTGGGCATGTATTTGCTGGTCGGTGGTCAAGCCCCAGCTGACCATGACGCCGGGCTTCAGGCCGCTAAGCTCGTCAGTGACGAGCACGGCGCCGTCGGCGTCCAGCCTAACCGTGCGCAGCGCGCGGCTACAGTCGTCAGCGTAGGCCGGGGTGAGGTCCATGACTGCTTCGGCGGGATCGCTCTGCACACTGACGAATTTGCTGTCGCTGGCAGCGATTTGCAGTTGTCCATCAATGGTGAGGGTATTATGGCCAAAGTTATTGAGACGGAAGAGGCGCCAGCGTTCACCATCTTGTCTGTTATTCCAGAGGTCAACGCCCATGCTTTCCAAGCGGTGATAGCCTTCCGCTCCTAAATCCAGGGCCCAGCGGGTGCGCCCGGCGTCAAGGACAAAGGAGCCGATATCCATGTGACCATGAGGGGCGCGGGGACTGCCGGCCTTGAGGCCGACATAGGTCGCCGTATCATCATCCCAGCTGTTGCGCATGATGACAATAGGCACGGGGCCCTGGCCGTCCCAGACCAGCGGCAACTGACCGGCGCGGCTGCGTTCTGTCTCGCTTTCAGGAAAGACCCACAAATACTCGTAAGCCCGGAACCAGCCATTGTTCCGGCCGGCATTGATTTTTCTGCGGTCGGCGCACTTGCGCTCCATGGCCTCGCGTTCGTAGCTGGCCACCAACTCCGGTTCTTGAAAATAGCCGGCGAACCACCATACGGCGCTTTGGCTACTGCGGCGTCTGCGACCGCCATCGGCGTAATTGAACATAAAGCCCGATGGCCCCGTCAGGTAGTCGTTGTAACGCCCGGTTTCGCGAAAGCCCGGCAGTTCCGCCAGTCCAAAGTCCGTGCCGAAGGCCGTCGTGATCATAGCCAGGGCCAGCACATTGAAGCTCGTACCGTATTCCCAGTAGCCAGGACCTTCAGGGTAATTGCCGTTGGGGGCGAAGGCGCGCATGGATATGGCCAAGTTGGTCAGGGCGCTGTAAAGACGCTTCTCGGCGATGTCATTGTCCAACTCGGCGACGGCCAGCGCGCCGGCGATCATGCCGGCGTGGCAGACCTGCCCCCAGTTGTTGCTGGCTCGCGTCCAACC
>JAAZKQ010000021.1 GCA_012799755.1 Lentisphaerota bacterium
CTCTGCGGTCGCTTGACCCGGCAGCGGCACATGACCCCGCAAACGAAAAAACCAAGCACACGCAGGCGCCAACCGTGCTGTGGGCTTGCAGCGCGCAGCGGCACATGACCCCGCAAACGCAAAACCCAAGCATACGCAGGCGCCAACCGTGCTGCGGGCTGCAAGCTCGCAACACAGCCGGGAAACAGGCGTGCTTGGTGCCGCAGAACGGACAGGAAACAGGTGCCTGTCCACAATGTCCACAGTGTCCACAGTGTCCACAGTGTCCACTTTATCAATCGGTGACCGCTTGCTCGTTTTGTAAGCGGTCAGCGATTGATAATTGGTCGGTTCCAGGGGACGCCTGAGACTGATGGAACGAATTGGTGGCGGCGTTGGGGCGAGGACTCACGACTCATAAGGCATGATCCCATGGATTGGACAACCGGGACGCCCGGGACCGCGGGGAATGACACCTTGGCCCCAGGGGACTGGCTGGCCGACGCCGGGGACTCCGGGAAGCGCCGCCTGCGCGTGAGACAAGCAATCTGCGGGAATCTGCCCCAATCGGCGAAAAAACCGGCGGCGTGACTCGGCGGCGCCGCGCAGCGGCGATGCGAGACATGCCGCTAATAATCTGCGCCAATCTGCGTAATCTGCGGATAAAAAATGTCTGTTATCAACGGCTGACCGCTTGCTCGTTTTTTATGCTTCCCAGCCATGGCTGCTTTTCCTTCCCGCCGGAGGTGTTATATTCGGAACTTTCCGTTTAGGCTCGACGAGAAACGCCGTCATTGATCAAGCGGACAGGACAACCCATGTCAAGCACGAACAGCTTTGCGTTGATCCTCCTGGGGTCCATACTCGCAAATAACATCCTCCTGGCCAAGTTTCTTGGCATGTGCTCCTTTATTGCGATTTCACGGAGCATGCGCACAGCCTTTGGCATGGGGGCGGCGGTGACCTTCGTGACCTTCTTCACGACCTTGCTGAACTACGCGATTTACACGGGTGTGTTGCAGCATGGTTCGCGTTTCCTGCCGGATGTTGATCTGAGCCACCTGAGCTTTCTGATCTTCATCCTGGTCATTGCGGGTTTTGTGCAGCTGGTGGAGATGGTTCTGGAGCGCTTTATGCCCACCTTGTACTTCAGCTTGGGCATTTATTTACCGCTGATCACCGTCAACTGCGCTATTCTTGGCGTCAATCTGTTCATGATTGACCAGGGCCTGATCTACGATTTCGGCCAGACGGCGGTGTATGCGCTGGGTTCGGGCCTTGGTTTCTGGTTGGCGATCTGCCTGATGGCGGGCATCCGTCATCGTCTGCGTGAGGCCGACATACCGCAGCCCCTGCAGGGCCTCGGCGTCGCCGTCATCATCACCGGACTGATGGCCATGGCGTTTATGGGCTTTACGGGAACGGTGAATTGACGATGATTTACCTGCAAGCGACTCTGGTACTGGCCGCGTTGGGCGGTGGCCTGGCCGTCCTTCTGCTCCTGGCCGGCCGCTACATTTGCAACTACGGCGCATGTCGCGTGAAAATCAACGACCGCGAGCCCATCACGGTACAAGGCGGCGGCAAGCTGCTTGACGCACTCTACGCCAACAACATTTTCATCCCCTCGGCCTGCGGCGGCCAGGGCACCTGCGGCTTTTGCAAACTCCGCGTCCTTAATGGCGGCGGGCCAGTCCTGCCTACGGAAACGCCCTTCCTGAGCACGGATGAAATCAATGCCGGCGCCCGCCTGGCCTGCCAGGTGAAAATACGCAACGACATTGAAATCGTCGTCAAGGAGGAATACTTGCAGGTGCAGCGTTTCGCGGCGACGGTTTCCGCCGCTCGCATGGTCACCTCGGATATTCGCGAGCTCCACCTCAAGCTGCTTGAACCCACGCGCATTGACTTTCGGCCCGGCCAGTATATCCAGATTGTCGTGCCGCACAAGCGCGAGACAATCTTCCGCGCCTACTCGCTGGCATCACCGCCAAGCGTGAGCGGCGAAGTGGAACTGCTTGTGCGCCTTATTCCCGGCGGCCTGGGATCAAGCTACCTGCATCGCGTCCAGCCCGGCGACAACCTGAGCTTCACCGGCCCATTCGGAGAATTCGAACTCGACACTGCGCCGGACAGCGAACTCGTCTGCATCGGCGGCGGTTGCGGCATGGCGCCCATGCGCTCATTGCTGCGCCATGTCGCTGAAACGGCGCCTGAGCGTCCCTGCTGGCTCTTCTTCGGCGCCCGCACCAGCGATCAGCTGATGTATCGCGATGAAATGGAAGCCCTTGCCCAAAAAATGCCCAGACTGCGCTTGCACTTTGCCATCTCCGAGCCTGAAAAAAGCCCGGACTGGAGCGGCGAAACCGGTTTCATCCACCAGTCCGCCGAACGCCACTTGCAGCCCGGTCAGGCCGGTCAGGCATTTCTCTGCGGACCGCCGCAGATGCTCGCGGCCGCCCGCAAGGTGCTCAAGGACAAAGGCTTGGATGACAAGGCGATTTTTGCGGACGAATTTTAGCCCGGCGGCGCCCCCTTGGCGCCCATGAGAAAACAGGTCGTTGATGTCGGATCAAGAACAGAAAAAAAGCAGCTCCTGCGCCACTTTGCGGCGAGTCTTGGCCGGGGCGCCGGAGGCACGTGCCCAGGAGCGTTATTTGCTGGCGGCTGGCGCGTCGGCACTGCTGTGCCTGGCCTATGGCACGGCGGTACTTGGGCCGCGCCTGCTCTGGCTGGCGCTGCTGACCTCGCTGGCCGGTTTGGCGGTCGAACTCGTGTTTGCCCGCGTGCGGCGCAAGCCCCTGACGGGCGGCGCCGTGGTGTATGGCTTGTTGCTGGCGCTCTTGTTGCCGGTGTCACTGCCGTGGTGGGTGGCGGTACTCGGCGCGGCCTTCGGCACGGTCTTCGCCAAGGAGGTCTTTGGCGGCGCGAAGAACAGTGTGTTCAACCCCGTGCTGGTGGCGGCCGGCTTTGTGGTCTACAGCTATCCGACGATCTTTGCGGGGACATCCTTTGCGCATCTATCGCCCCTGGCCGAACCGGCAAATGCGTGGCAGATCGGCGCCTTGCTGTGCCTGGCTTGCGCGCTGCTGCTGGTCGTCGTCCAGCCCAGCGCGCTGTGGATTTACCTCGGCATCGCCATCGGCGCCTACGGCGTTGCGCGCTTTGTCCTGCCTGAAAGCGTGTTGCCCTTTGAGGGCGACCTGCGGCTGCTGTTCACGGCCAATGGCTTCATGGTCATTGGCTGCCTGCTCAGTGTTGATCCCGCCGGCGCGCCGCAGCGTTGGTTCAATCGCCTGCTTTTTGGCCTGATCATCGGCGTGGCGGCGGTGACCATGCGTTGCTTTTCGCTTTACGAAAATGCGATGTTGTCGGCGCTGCTGCTGGCAAATATCTTTGCGCCGACGCTGGACCTGCTGTTTGCGGGGAGGGCCAAGGCATGAAAGAGCACCCGCTGTATGTCGTTGCCTATACGCTGCTGGTTTGTGCGTTCTCAGCGTTGCTGCTGACTACGGCGCAAGTCCACTGGGCCGAACGGATCGCCGCCAATGAGAATTTCGCCCGCATTGCCGCCATGGTCGGCGCCGCTGGTTTCCTCCGTGACGGCATGGAACAGGAGGCGGTGATTGACCTCTATACGCGTCAGATCAAGGCCGTCAAACATGGTGACATGGCACTTTTCGAAGCTCGCGACGCTGATGACGCCATCGTGGCCTACTTGGTGGAGATCGAGGGGCAGGGCCGCTACGGCGTGATTCGCGGCATCCTTGCCTTCGCGCCTGACCGCCGGCACATCCACGCCCTGCGCATCTACGAACAGAATGAAACGCCGGGGCTTGGCGGCCTCATCGGCTCCATGGAATGGCTGAGCCAGTTTGATCGGCTGCCCATGGTGGTTGACGGCAAGCCCGGCATCCGCATCAGCTCCAGCGAGAGCGGGCCGAACGTGGTTGATGCCATCACCGGCGCGTCCATGACGACTTTCTCACTATCGCAGATCATCAACACGATGGTCCATCGCTTTCTGAGTGGCGGCGCCACCGTGCAGCCTCTTGACCTCGGCGTGGACGCCGACGCCGTCACCCGCGCTACGCCGGGCTACCCCAAGGGCTTCATTGCGCCACCGCACCTGCGCGAAGAAATCCGCCGGGAGGACTTCATGGTGCCCGAGGGCATCAGCAATATCGCCCTGAACTGTCCGGTCACCAGCAATCTTGGTGATGAAGAGCCGCTTCGTGGCACTGTCTCACAGGTGACCGACGGCATCAAGAAAAGCGACGAGCAGGACTACGTCGAGATGTTTCCCGGCGAGCCTCAGTGGGTGCAGATTGATCTCGGCGCCAGCAAGGAAATCTTCAGCATCTGTGTTTGGCACTACTACAAGAATCCCATTGTCTATCGTGACGTCATCGTGCAAATCGCCGATGATGCCGAGTTCAGCGAAAATGTCCGCACGATTTTCAACAATGACCACGACAACAGCAGCGGCCTGGGCGAGGGCAAGGACACGGCCTACTTTGCGCGTTGGTGGGGCGAGCTGCTGGACACTCGTCGCGGTGAGGACAAACTTGATGGCACCTTCGCGCGTTATGTACGTGTCTATACTAACGGCGGTGAGGCGGATGAAGATACCCGCTTCGTAGAAGTCGCCGTGTTCGGCCGTTAAGGCAGAAAAAAGGAGTCAGGACTATGATTTACCGCAGTTTTTTGGCCTTGGCCATGTTGTTGGCGACGGGCGTTGTTCTCGCCCAGGATGCCGCCGAACTCAGCGAGCTGAAGATCACCTTGCCGCGGCCGCTGTTCACCGGCACCCCGAAAGAACTCAAGACCCCGAATCTTGAACCCATTCGCGGTGAAAAACGCCCGCCCTTCATGGCGCCGAAAGGCTTGGTCAATCTGGCCGCCAAGAAGGAAGTCACCAGCAGCGACAGCGAGCCCGTCGTCGGCGAACTCGAGTGCATCACCGATGGTGACAAGGAAGGCATCGAAGGCAGCTACGTCGAGCTCGGCCCAGGCACACAATGGGTGCAAATTGACCTCGAAAAGAAGGCCACCATTTACGCCATCGTTCTCTGGCACTTCCATTCACAGGCCCGTGTTTATCGCGATATCGTCATCCAGACCGCCGATGACCCCGACTTCATCATGAATGTCAAGACCCTCTTCAATAATGACCACGATAACAGCAGCGGCCTCGGCGTCGGCAAGGACTACGAGTATATCGAGACCTACGAAGGACGCTTGGTTCCTGTCCCAGGCGTCAGCGCGCAGTACCTGCGCTTCTACAGCAACGGCAATACCAGCGACGATATGAACCACTATATCGAAATCGAGGTCTTCGGGAAATAATCTGCAACCATTTTTTATCCGCAGATTGCGCGGATTATCGCAGATTATTTTTTGGGGTGGGCTGTTTGGCGTTGGGTAGGGCCTGTGTGTTTGCCCTTTTTTATCCGCAGATTACGCAGATTTCCGCAGATTATTTTTTGGGGTGGGCTGTTTGGTGTTGGGTAGGGCTCGTGTGTTTGCCCTTTTTTATCCGCAGATTACGCAGATTTCCGCAGATTATTTTTTGGGGTGGGTTGTTTGGCGTTGGGTGCCCCTTCTATCCCAGGCGGGCAGGCGCGGAGAAGAGGGCTACGCAGGCTGTCGTTCCGTGGCCGCACGCTTGCGTGCGGCGAGCAAAAAAGGCGCGCAGCTGCCTGCTCTCATCTTACCACGGCTTGACGCCTGCTGGCCGTGGCGGTCGGTGGTGTCGCTGTAGCTGCAAGTCCCGCCAGGTGCCGACCGGCGCTTCTGCGCCAGCCGCGCTCGCGCTTACGTCATTGCGGGCAGTATCGGCAGCGTTCACCTCGCCGGCATTGGCGGCGCCATCTGCATGGGCGCCGGCGTCTTGTGCGCCTTGTGCGTCCAGCGTCTTATCCTTACTGCCGTTATTCTGCGGCGCTTCAGCGGGTTGCGCATCAGCGGTTGCCGCCAGGTCGCGTCCATCCTCTTCGCCAGCATTACTTGGGGCGTCTTTCGCCAGTCGCGTCTGGGCTTCCTGGAGTACGCGCCATGCCGCAGCAAGATTTTGCCGGGTTGCGGCTTGACCGGGCTGGAGTCGCAGCGCTTCGCGGCTGAGCTCGCGCGCAGCCGTGGCGTGCTGCGCAGCGAGCGCCGGCGCACCGGCGCGGAGCTTCGCTGCGGCTTCCACGATCAGCAGCGCCGACCAGTTGCTCAGCAGTCTGGCGCGCTCGGCGCCGGCGCAATCATCCTGGGCAACGTTCTCGCGGATGGCCGCTATGGCGGCTGCCCGGGCGCCGTCGTCGTCATGCAAGTTGGCGGGGACATTGTCGGCAATGGCGTTGCCGGCATAAAGCAGCAGCGCCAGCAGCGCGCTGGGTAGGGCGGCGCTTCGTCTGGTATGCGCTGTGTCCCGCCTGGCTGTGTTTTGCTTCGTTGCGTGTGGTGTGGGTGGTTTGTTCCCATTTGTGCGGCGGGCTTGGGTGGCTCGTC
>JAAZKQ010000157.1 GCA_012799755.1 Lentisphaerota bacterium
CCCGGTGGAGTTGCCCCATGATGGCAAGCCTATGCCGGAAAGTCCTGCGGCGAAGAACAAGGCCCGAACGACGCCGACGCTGAAAGTCCCCCGCGGCGGCAGCCCGCGCAGCGAAGTCATGGAATTGGCCTATAACTACACAGGTGAGCTGGTCAAGCCGCCGGCGCAGGCGCGTTTCTCCCATGACGGCACCATGCTCTACGTGAGCGTCACGACGCCTTTGGCGAAAAAACGTGCGCTTGGCGATGGCTGGGCGGGCAACGAGGCCGTTGAGCTGTGCTTCAAGGGTGCCGACGGTCCCAACGCCGACACCTATGTTCTGCGCGGTTTTACCTCCGGGGCGACGAGCGTCTTCAAGATTGTCGGCAGCGGCAGTCATCAGCCGGCCGAAGAACTCGCTGCCGGCATCGTGTATAGTGCGAAGGTCGAGGATGCTGCTTGGAGTTGCCGTTGGGCCGTGCCGCTCAAGGCGATGGCTTTCTCAGCAGGCGACCGCCTTTGGGCCAATGTGACCGTGCGCCGCACTGCCGGCAACCACTTTGTCATGTGGTTGGCGACCTATGGCGACAGCACCAACTGCGATTCCGTCGGCTACCTCGAACTGGCGCCGTGAGGGCTTTGCGCGGCGACACGGCTCGTTTTTCTCCCGGGCGCCGGCGGGGCAGCGATCACCTGATGTTGCGTATGTGCTTTCTGCCGTCAGGGAAACGTGGTTTATAGTACGAAGTCTGGTTTACAGTTAGCTTGTTTTTCCAGGAGGAGAACGCGAGCGTCAAGCGAGTGCCATGAAAGATATCGGTTTATTCAGCAATACGAGTGAAATATCGGAGACTTTCGGCCCTGATGCCGATTTGGTTTTGTTTTCCGGTCACTGTCTTGATTTGCTCAAGCAGATACCGGATCGGAGCATCCAACTGGTTGTGACATCTCCCCCTTACAACATCGGTAAGGAATACGAGAAAAAACGCCAGTTGCAAGACTACATCGAACTTCAAGAGCAGGTGATTCGGGAATGTGTACGGGTACTGGCGGATAGTGGCAGCCTTTGCTGGGAAGTGGGAAACTATGTTGAGAATGGCGCCATCATCCCGCTGGACATTGCCTTATATCCGATCTTCAATTCTCTTGATCTGGTCATGCGCAACCGGATCATCTGGAGTTTTGAACACGGTCTGCATTGCTCAAACCGATTTTCCGGCAGATACGAAACCATCCTCTGGTTTACTCGAAAGACGGACAAGTATACGTTCAATCTTGACCCGGTCCGCGTGCCGCAAAAATACCCCGGGAAAAAATATTTCAAGGGTCCCAAGGCCGGCCAGTATTCCTGCAATCCGCTAGGCAAGAATCCGGGCGATGTCTGGGATATTCCAAACGTCAAGAACAATCACGTTGAGAAGACGGACCATCCCTGTCAGTTCCCGGTTGAGCTTATCGAACGCCTGGTGCTGTCCATGAGTAACAAGGGGGATTGGGTACTCGACCCATTTGTTGGCACCGGGACGTCCATCATTGCCGCGCTTCGGCACGGCAGGCGAGGCGCCGGCGCTGAAATTGAGCCTAAATACATTGACATCGCCAGAGGACGCATTCAGGCCGCCCTTGACGGTACGCTGAAAGTGCGCCCCATGAACAAGCCGAAATACGAACCCGCCACCAGAAAAAAAATGGCGAACAATCCTTGGTTGCCGGCGGAGGAATTCCTTCCTCCTGAACATTGAATTGAGGCGTCGTGTGAAGATTGTTGAGACCTATTCCCATTTGAATGGCCTTGAATTCCTTTTGGTACACAAGCCCAAGCTCTGGAAAGAAATCCAAGACGTCATCCATGACATTGAGGGTGAACACTGCAAGGTCAAGGTGTCAAAGGAAAAGCGTACTCTCGACAAGCTTCTGTACAGTCCTGTTGAAATGAACCGGCAGTTCAAGGAAAGACTCGTTGCCAAGTCCTGGAAAGAAGGCCGCGTAAACTATTGGGTGACTAGTGACCGGAAACTGATCCAGCAAACCAAGAACATGCCAGCTGATGAGCAAAAACAGCAAATTGAGAAAAGCGGGCGTACTCCCATTCTGAGTTACAACCAGACTGACTTTGTTAAAGAGCGCGTAGCCATGGAAGTACAGTTTGGCAAATATGCTTTTGTTGCCTACGACCTGTTTGTTAAGCATCTTGCCTTCTTCATCAGCGACAAGATTGATGTCGGCATCGAAATCCTGCCTATGAAATCTTTGCAAGCGCAGATGAGTTCCGGTCCCGGATACTATGAGGGAGAGCTATACAACGTCCTTCGTCAAGGTCGGGGCGTACCGGCGGTTCCATTGGTAATCATAGGTATTGATGTCTAGCCGCTATCAATCCTTTGCTTCTTGTCCTTCCCGCTGCCGCCCGCAAAAATGATGCGCACACTTCGTCAGATATAGCCCTCTGGGCCGCAGACCGCTGTTTCAGGTAGTTGCGAGCTTGTTTCAGCGGTCTGCGCCACGTTGCGGCCTGCGTTACATCTTGGCGATTTTACGCATGGCGGCAGCGGTGTCCTGCCAGGGGGCGAGGCTTTCGGGCACTTCGCTGACCAGCGGCCCGGTATAGCCGGCGTCGCGCAGTTCGCGCATGACGGCGGGGAAGTTGACGGCGCCTTCGGTGAGTGGAGTCCACTTGCCATTGAGGGCGTTGCCCTGCCAGTCCTTGAGGTGCACATGGCGGACGCGTTTGCCCAGGGCGCGCACCCAGTGCTGCGGGAACTGGAAGACGGCCATGTTGCCGGGATCGAAATAGAAGCCGACGAATGGACTGCCGACCTCATCAAGAAAGCGGCGCATTTCCAGGGGGCTGAAGAGGAAGCCATTCCAGATGAATTCGACGGCCAGGGTAACGTTGAGTTTGGCAGCGCTGATGGCGATTTTCTTCAGGTTGGCGACGGCGTTGTTATAGGCGTCCTCGTAGTAGAGATCAGCGTTAAAGCGACCGAGGGTGTGAAGGGCGACGCCGGCGCCGAGTTTATTGGCGCATTCGAGACCCCACAAGGTCCGGTCAATGCTGTCCTGGGCTTCGCTGCCACTGTCGAGCAGATTGCCTTTGCCGGGGCTGATGGTGATGGAGGGGATGTCCAGCTTGAGTTCACGCGCCTGTTGGACGAAGGCGGCCAGTTCAGCATCGCTCGTGCGGTAGTTCAGGGGCACATCGTCCTGGGGGCGGAGACAGAGCTCAACGCCATCATAACCGCAATCTTTGGCTTTCTGCAAAAAATCAGCCATGGGCAGACTGGCGGGTGTGGCGACCAATTGACTGACGGCGATTTTCATGGTGCTCCTTTCGGTGTCCCGGATGCTGTCGCCACCGTGGCGGGCCGGCAATCAGGACATCTGTGGTCTTAATGTTTACAGGCGGGAGATAATAGCCAGAGTAGAAGCGGTTTCCAGCCGCTTTCTGATTTTGTCGTTTACAGGCGTGAGATAATGGCCTTGAGGGCATGGGTGCCGCCGGGGCTAATGTCGCGGCCATCGCTGAGGGCGTTGCAAGTTTCGATGCAGACCATGGTTTGGTACGACGTCGCTTCGTAGCCAGGCAGACTCTTTGAGCGCTCGATCCATGGATTCCAGACGACGGCTGAGTTGCTGCCTTCCTTGTCAATGCGGATGCGGCGCTTGCCGGCGTGGTCTTCGAGTTCGGCGGGTCCGGCGCAGTTGAGGAATACCGCGTCAATTTCCTTGTCTACTTTGATTGGGCCTTGTTGAACGAGGGTGTTGTTGGCGCCGCCAACCTTGTTGAAATAGCTGACGCCGTCAAAACCGTGAATGCTGATGGCGCTGACGTCTTTGACACCGAAATAGGTGTGGATGCCTTGGGTGATATGGAAGGGCGTGCAACCCGGATTGTAGGTACGCAGAGTCACTTCGAGGCGTTCGCCGATGCTGACTTCCAGTTCGAGCTTGAAGGGGAAGTCCCAGATGGCGCGGGTCTGATCGTTGTCCTTGATAACGAGGACGACGATGCTGCGTTCCGGCGTGGGTGCACAAATGGAGCAGATGTCCCACATCATCGTGCGAACGAAGCCATGGAGGGGCTGGTTTTTGTCCGTCGGATGAGGACCAAACCAGGGCCAGCAGATGGGAATGCCGCCGCGAATGGGCAGGCCGTCGGCAAAATCAGATTTTTTGCTGAGCCAAAGCATCTCTTCTTCGCCTTTAGGCTGGTAGGTCAGAACGTGGCCGCCCATAATACTGATTTCCGATTTCGCGGCGTTGTTGTTGACCTTGATGGTCGGGAGGCCGCCGCGACCGGCGACGATTTCGACCTGACCGGGAATAGCGTACTTGGCGTTGAGAGAGGCAATGTCCATGTGCTGTCCTTTGTGTTGAAGAGTTGACGTAAGAGAAGTCCAGATAACAAATTGTTGTTGTTGGCGTCAGACGCCGATTGCCTGCAGAAGGAGGCTGAGGAAGTTGTCCTTGCTGATATGGAGTTTCTGCGGCTTGTCGGCGACGCGGTAGCAGCTTTCCGCGTAGTCGCTGAGGTCGGTTGCGGGATTGAAGAGAAACAGCTCTTGTTGTGGCGCCAGTGCGAGCATGGTGCCTTTGAGGCCGCCGCACTTGTGGATCAGGGGCTGGAAAGCCTCCGGGGCAAGCCAAGCGGCGCTGTCGTCGCCGACGCCGGTGAGATGCAGCGCTGCTGCCTTTACGGGCGTGGTCAGCGCCAAGGCGCAGAGTGCGGCGCGAGCGGCTTCGCCCATGGCGATGACGACGATGGGGCGCTTGCTTTCCTCGCGCAGCAAGGTGATAGTCGTGAGAATGTCCTGCACACGCATGGAAAAGAGACTGTGATTGAAAGCGAAGAAGCTCGGGTCCTGCTCGTTGCGTGGTGAACGTGCGGGCATGTCGGCGCTGTCGCCGCTACCGATGAGATCAATGGCGAGGGCAGGACGGCCGCGTTGGAGGAGAGTATTGAGGATGGCGCTGTGCTGCCCGTCTGCAAAGAATTCCTGTTTGCCGGCGGGAGCGATGAGCAAACAGATGGGTGCGTCATCGCGACATTCGTCCGGCGTGACCCGGACAGCGGGAATGACATCGCCTTCTTCACGGCGGGAGATGAGCTGGCCGGC
>JAAZKQ010000158.1 GCA_012799755.1 Lentisphaerota bacterium
CCCTACCTATCCCATTTCGGCCCAGTGTCTTACGGCTATCGCGTTTCGCGACTGCCGCAAGACACTGGGCGTCAATAGCAGAGGGTACGGGTTGATCTTCTCTCCTCTGTCTATGCGGCATATCTCATGGTCAAAGAAAGTCGGCTCAGGCATCAACGTCGGCAATGGCCACGCCTGCGGGGGCGTGGATGACGCTTGGGCGGTCCCGTTCGAGAGTGACTTCGATGGGGCCCAATGGCGTGGGGAAGCGCCCTTTGGCGTAATCCAGGTCCACCAGGTCAGGGGCGAAGGCCACGCGGCGGCAGCCGGGCTCCAGGACGCTCAGTCCCAATACGCGATGCATCAGCCAGGCCGCCGGACCGGATGCCCAGCCATGACAGAGACTATGGCGCAGGCCCTTGTAGCAATGCTTGCCGAAGTCGGCATGGAGGTCCGCCTTGCCGGGTTGCGGCAGTTCGTCAATGCGGGACGCATTTTCAACCCAGTCCAGATCAAAATCCTCCCAGAATGTGGTCGCGCCGTGATCGAGCATGGCGCCCCAGTAAGTCCGCAACACCTGCAGCGCCGTGGCGTTCTTCTGCGCGGATAGCGTATAAAATCCCATGAAAGTGCTATTGCCGGCGCAGGGATTTTCTTCCATGACCGCGCTGCGGTCGGCCAGACCACTGAGCATCTGCAACGCCGCTGCGGGCTTGTTCTGCCCGCAATCCGGCACATGTCGCCGTAGCCTGGCGATAATCTCGCGCAGCGCCGTGCTGTCTTCATCAAGGGCCTGCAGCAGTTTTTCCGCCGAACACATGGCCATGAGCATCAGAGCTTGCAGTCCGGCATGGATGGCGGCTGGATCGCCATGTGACGGCCAGTCGAGAAAACGCGCACCCGTGAGCTTCTCGCTGCCATCCTCAGCCACGCAACCGGCAAAAACCTTCAACAGTCCCAGCAGGTATTCCCGCTGCTGTTTCAGGTAGGCCAGATCGCCGCTGTGCAGAAAATAGTCGTATTGATTCTGTATCCACCACAATGAATACGAGCTGAAACCATGCATGAATTGCGGCAGTGGCGTGTGGTCCCGCACATAGTCCAAGCTCTTGGGAATCAGCGACAAATCCGAGAACAGCGTCAAGATTGCGCGGACTTCCGGGTTGAGGTCGCCCATCCACACCAGCCGGTCACGCTTGACGCCGTCATAGATGTAGTCCTGCATGCTCAGATGGACGGTATAGGCCGCCGTCTGCCACACCTGGTTCAGGCGTTCGTCACTGCACTCGAACTGCCCGACGTATTCCAGGTCATGATACAAGGCCACCGCCTGAATATTCTGCAAAAGCAGCGTGCCTTCAAGCAAATCCACACGCACAAAGCGGAAGGCGGTGTTGCCGTATTCCTGCGCGCCCATCTTGGGCAGGATCAGCTCCGTGTCGTGAATACTGTGGTCCTGATTGGGCTCGGCCATGACTTCGCTCACCGACTCGCCGAAACGCAGCCGGATACGCACGATCTCCCTGCCCTGCGAGATGATCTTTACGCCGCCATGGAGTTCCCGGCCGAAATCCAGCACCAGGTAGCTGCCGGCCGTTGAGATCGGCAATGCCGGCGTATTCCAAATGCAGCATTGCGTCGCCTGATTGCCCACCAGCAATTCGGGCTGCTCAACGCCCTGCGAACAAATCACCCGCTGTACACTTACATACTCCCGCACCCGCGGGTCCATCACGCCGCCATACATCGCCATCGCTGTCTGTCCTTTCACTTCTTCGATCAATATGCTGAGCCGAAAAGGAATCTGCGAGAAAAGCGCAAAGGTGAGAAAAGAGATTCAGCCCTTTCCTCCCCCTCGCAAAACCTAGCTATACTTCTTGGACAGCGTCCACCAGCGGCGACACGATGCGGCATCGCCTGCGGTCTTGGCATACAGACAGTCTCGGCGTTACTTGCTGTGATGAGTGCCGGCTATTAAGGCCAAGCTGAAAGACCCTATCCCTTTCCGAGTCACTTGATAGCACCCCAGAATCGTTTACCGGCGTCACTGGTGTCGCGGAAGGACGCTATTTTCAACCATGCCACATGACCGTCGAGGTAGCCGACATTGGAGCCGCCGTTGTGGATATCTCCAACATGGCCATAGAGGCCGTTGCCCGTATCCCATTTATCGGCAGTGTTGTTGCCGCTTGGGATAGGGCTGTAGACGTAGCTTGCGAAGGTCGGGCTGTAGTTGGCGCCACTAGGAGCAAAATAACCGGTAGTAGCGGTGTCACAATGGCAGGCGAAGACCATGACTTCGCTGGGGTATCGGTAGCTGGAGATGCTGACGGGCGCCGGGTCGGGGCTGAGCGGCCGATAAGGCATACCTGGGTAGCTCCAGCCGTAGCCGGGACGCCCTTTGAGGACATTGATCCTGCTCTTCGACGGACAGTTGAAGACCTTGTAGTCGCCGGTGTAGATTGCCAGGTTGTCGAACCACATCTGGGTGGCCAGTGCGCCATTGCGCATGATTTGGATCAGGGGGGCATGCGAATACTGGCCATGCGTCATGACGGAATCATAGTCATCGGCATACACGATGTTGGCCATGGCAATCTGCTTGGCATTGCTGGCGCAGGAGATGCTGCGCGCCTTTTCGCGCGCCTTGCTCAGGGCCGGCAGCAGCATGGCCGCCAGAATGGCGATGATGGCAATGACGACAAGGAGCTCAATCAAGGTAAAATGCCGTTTTGATCTCATGCCCAAACCCCTTCTTTTTTCGTGTCTGTAACAAGCAATGTTATATGGCTATTCCATGATTTTGTAAGCGGTCACCCATTGATCATTGTTGTTCCCGCAAGCTGCTATGGACAGTATGGACGATGGCAGATGTTGTCCACGTCCGTCCGTCTTGTCCACTTTTACCAAGATAGCGCCTGTTTTCCGGTCGTACTGCGGGCTTGCAGCCCGCCACGTGACATGACCCCGCAAACGGCGCCATGCATGCTCGCAATATCGCTGTTATCAATCAGTGACCGATTACCCATGATTTCGCTGTATGCACTAATTTTTGTTGAAAAACAAATACAAGGCCCGCACCACGCACAATCCTGACAGGGAAACAGGTGGACCTACGCGCCGCCTATGCCGCTCGTGTTTCTGACGGTCTTTAGAACGCACCGTGCCCGAACCACTTGGCGCTGGTGCCGGCGCTGCGGATTTGCGATGCTTTGAAGCCGCCGACATGGCCATCACAATGCACGGCGTTCATGACCTCGCCATGCAATGTCGTCTCGGGATTGCGCTTGCCGTCCTCTTCGACGACCTTGCAGGGACAGTTGCAGGTACCACTGCTGTCGTTGCGGCAACTCGGGCACCAATGGCAATAGATTCTGGACGCCTCGACGTACACGAAGGTCTCGGACGGCGCCTTGAATTGCCCCAGCGTCCGCGAGGCTTTATTGCCATCACTTACCCATACATGCGTTTGCAGAGCCGCGTAGCACATTTTCTGCGACAGATACGAACTGTTGGCTTTGCCCAGTGGGTAGCAGCCAAAGTTATTGGCCTTGGTAGACGGACAAGTCATCGTCTTGTAGTCGCCAAAATACGGTTGCAGCAAGCTCACCCACCAAACACGCTCACTATGCGTAGGGCCATTGTACACCGGCGGCAAGTAGTCCTCGGAGTCAGACGTGTACATGCCGTTGGCCAAGCCCAGCTGCTTGAGGTTGTTCACGCAGGAAATCGTCCGCGCCTTTTCACGCGCCTTGCTCAGGGCCGGCAGCAGCATGGCCGCCAAGATGGCGATAATCGCAATCACGACCAGCAGTTCAATCAAGGTGAAGCATTTCTTTGTCATTGTCATCACTCCTTTTATGTCAGGTCACAGGCTCCGAATGGTTCCCGCTTCACGCAAAGCCGGGTTTCGCATTTCCAGTGCCAAGGTCATATACTAAGTATCGTTTTTTTCCCGTCCATTGTCAAGGTCACAGCGAGAGGAATTTTTACATGATCCCCAAACGCAGCATCAGCCGTACGGACATCAGCGCCTCCGTTCTATGTTTTGGTCTCAGCGGCCTTGGCATAGACGGCAGCGAGCAGGAGTCTTTCGCATTGCTCGACCACTTTTTCGCCCAAGGCGGCAATTTTGTTGATACTGCCCGCGTCTACAGCGACTGGATTCCCGGTGAACGCAGCCGCAGCGAACGCATCCTGGGCGACTACTTGACCTCCCGCAAGAATCGCGACCAAGTTGTGCTCTGCACGAAGGGCGCCCATCCCGCATTGGACAACATGGATAAGACTCGCGTCAATCCCCGCGAGATCATGGCCGACCTCGAAGCCAGCCTGAAGACTCTGCGCAGCGATTACATTGATCTCTATCTCCTGCATCGCGACGGCATTGAAAACCCCATCGCCGACATCCTTGGCACTCTTGACAAGGCCCGCCAGCAAGGGAAAATTCGCGAATATGGCGTCTCCAATTGGACCGCGCCGCGCCTGCGCGAAGCCATTGAGCTGGAAAAGAGCGGACACATACACGGCATCCGCATGGACCAAGAGCAGATCAATGTCGGCAGTGGGCAGATGAACCCGCCCGGTGACCACACCTTGCGCGACTGGTCCATTGATATGGCCAAAATCCTGAGCGAGGCCAAGGTTGCCGTCATATCCTACTCTTGCCAAGCGGGCGGTTTCTTCCAGAAAGTCGCCGCAGGCCAGGCCCTCGCCGGTGCTTGCAAACGTTACGACACGCCACACAATCAGGAACGCGCCAAACGCCTGATGACTCTATCGCAAACAACCGGCATTGGCATCACCCAACTGACCCTGCTCTACCTCCTTCAGGCCAAAAAGCTCCAAGTCTTCCCCGTCTTCCGCTGCCGCAGCATGGCGCAACTCGAAGATGTCATCAAGACCTGCCAGTACCTCGACCAGCCCGTTGATTTCGCCGATCTCCGCGATTTTGAATAGAGGCCATCCAAAAGATTCTGGGCGCCTTCCATCTGCCATGCCTGTCATCGCCCGGTTTTCTTTGTACGCGGTCACTCATTGAACATTGTTGCCTTGCGATAGAAACCATCTTTCGTGTTTACTATGTAGCACGCCTTCAGCGTGCTGTTCCGGGTGGGGGCTTCCCTGGGGTTGCGCCACAGGCGCAACCCCAGGCTGGTATGTGGTGCCCATTCAGGGCACTCTACCGCTCTGCGGCCGCTTGCGCGCTGTTTGCAGGGGCATGTCACGCTGCGGGCTGAGAGCCCGCAAGCGTTGGCGCCGTAGGCGCTTAACCATGCTTAACCCCAGCCTTCAGGCTGGGGTGGCGGCACCCCAAGAGACAGTGCCTTGTAAAGGCACCACAGCTGAAAAAGACCG
>JAAZKQ010000159.1 GCA_012799755.1 Lentisphaerota bacterium
CCGGGAAACATGCGTGGATGGTGCCGCAGAACGGACAGGGAACAGCTGCTTGTCCACAATGTCCACTCTGTCCACTCTGTCCACAGTGTCCACCCCGTCCACTTTATCAATCAGTGACCGGTTACGGAGGCTGGCAGAGTGGAGGTACTTGCCAGCTCCAACTGGCTTGGTTGCGTCCGGCGGACTACTCGGAGGCGCCGGAGCTCAGGGCGATGGTCTTGAGGTGTATGGGCACTTTTCTGCGGGCGGCGCGGTTTTGGAAGCGCGGCTTGACTTTGATAGTTAGTTTGAGCATGCCGTCCGGGAATGGGCCGGGTGGCACGGTAAAGGCGATCTCATGAGTGTTGCCCTTTTTGTTGCTGATGTTTTGCTTATGGATGACATCGTTGCCATTTTTCACCGTGAGGACGGTTTGGCTGGTGGCGACGATGGTGCTTTGCAGGTGCAGGGTCATGCCGGCGGCATGGTCGGGCAGGTAGATTCCCAGCCATGAGTCGCCGTAGAGTCTGAGGCCTTGACCATCAAGTCGGCAGTCATTGGAGTAATCCACCTGCGGGACCGGCTGCATGAGGCCGAATTCGGCAAGAACGCCGGGCGTTAGGTTGACGCGGTCGAGTATCGGATGACGGCGATGGAGGGTGAAGCTGCCATTTTTGAGCCAGATGTAGCGTGGCAGGCAGAATGTTTCCGTGGCATCGCTGACCGGCATGCCGTATCCACCATGTTCGTCGCTCGGCGGCGCCATGGCCTCGGCGGGAGTCTTCACCCGCTGGAAAAGTTGGTAGATGCCATCGGGCGCTTGCGGGAAAACAAGGCGGTAGTACTCGCTGCGGGCAGTCGGGTCAACCAGCAATTCGGGGCTGGACCAGCACAATTGCGGGTCTGCAAAGCTCTGGAAGATGAAATGGACGATGGCTTTGTTGCAGGCCATGTGCTCCTTCTTGGCAATGGAGAGTTGGCCGTCGCGAATGGCGAAGTTGCTTTGCAGTCCTGAATAGGGTTTTTCCGGCGCCGGTTCATGCTGATAAGTCCAGTCTTTAACGGACCAGAGCACGGGCGGCGGCAATTCACGCGTGCCGCTGCTGGCCACGGGCTCACGGCTGAACAGCGATTCCCCGGCCGGCGCCAGACCGAGTTCGGCGCGGACGGTGCGATTGATGTCGGTAATGGTGCAGGGCACGGCGTTGTAGCTGAGCGTCGAGCCTTTGGCGCCGGGGCGTTTGATCAGGGTGGCGACTTCCGGCGTGTAACGCTCGGAATGATCGCCGGTAATGACCAGCAAGGACTGGTCGTAGAGCCCGAACTCCTGGAGCTTTTCCAGGAGTACTTCCAGGATGAGCATGGAGCCGCGCAGTTGTCTGACGCGTGATGTTTCCAGGGTTGGTTCAAGATTCTCGTCGGTGGCAATGGGCACGTGTGGCCCTTGCAGATGGATGTACTTAAAGACCTTCTGGTCTTCACCGATGCGCGCTTCGGCCTGGATGCGGCGGTAGATGCCGCAGTCATGGGAATCGAAGACGTGCCCCATGGTGTATTCGCCCGGGGTGACAAAACGGTCGGTGACACTGAAATAGGTGTTGCCGAGGATGGGCTGCAGGAAAAAGGGCGTGACGGTGGCCATCCATACGTCCAAGAGGGTTTGGCGTGAGCGGCTGTGGGAGCTGAGGCGCACGGCGTTGTCCAGCAGCGCCGGGTCATAGGAGATGGTTTGGAGGACGTAGGGGTAGCCTTCGCAGCGGTAGCCGGCTTTTTTCAACGCGACAAAGAGCGATGAGTCGGTCGAAAAAGCCTGTTTCAGGTAGCGCGCGTGCTTGTCGTCGAGTTCATGGTCATCTTTCTGCGGGTATTCTATGCCGGTGAGGAGGGCCGGCACGGCAAATTGCGTGCTGGGAATGGGGCTGCTCATGCGGTCAAAGCAAACAAAGTCCTTGAAGAGTTCGCTGAGCTCTTCGTATTGGTCTACGGTCTCCTTGAAAATCTGTTCGCCGAGACAGTCAACGACCACGATGATGACATTGGCCTGGCTGCCGAAGGCGAATTTCTGCCCTTCGCCGACGGTGTATTCAAAGTGCCTCGACTCTGCCTGTGGTCTGCTGAGAGCAGGGCTGATCAACGGCACCAGCTGGGTACAGATGGCTACGCCCGCCAGTCGCCAGGCGTTTTGCGAAACCCATTGGCGAAAACGCCAAGCCAAACACAGTGGCAGCAGCATGACCAGTGCTTCCAGAACGACCGCGCTGAGTATATTGGGATCAAAAGAGGAAATCAAGGTGTCATTTCGATCAAGCAGGTAGCTATGCAGAGGCATGCGCAGCCACAGGGCGAAGCTTGCGCCGATGAGCAGAGCGTTGACCGCGATGAATGTCGAGGAACGGCGAATGAGCCGTTGGCAGCCGTAAAGCAGCAGGCAAAGCAGCAGGACGATGAGCGCCAAGGAGGCAAAAAGCGGAGCGGCGCGAAAGGTGAACTCGGCCGTGTTGCGGCTGTACAGTACTGCGGCCGGCAGAACCAGCGTCATGGCCAGCAGCAGGCCGGCAGAGAAAGCCGAGAGATCACGACAGCTAAGGTGGGGCATGGCGCTCCTGGATTGATACGGGGATTTTTTTGCTGACGGGCCAAGCCATCAGCTGCTTATTTTTTCAAGAAGATGATACTTCGCTTTGATTCGGCGATATTTTCCACTTGGCACTTGCTGAAGGATTGCGCGAAGGCCTGGCAGACCTGTTCAAGTGTCCAATCGGGATAGATATCTGGCCGTGAGTGCAGGAGTCGCTGAACTTGGCCGTCGTCTTTGGGGACGAATTCGACGATGGCAGTGTCGGCGCACTGCGCGAAAAGCCTGGTGATATGAGCGAGGGACCAGTTGCTGCCAATGCGCAGATGATGGATGAGGGCGAGGCCCATGGCCAAGTCGCCGCGGCAACGCTCCAGGAAGGGGCGGCGCTCGCTATTGAAGAGGCCCAGGCCGGGCGTGGGATTGTCCAGATTCTGCACGAGCGGGTAAATGCGGCTGTCGGCTTGGCCGCGGATGGAGCGGTAGAGACCAGCGACGGCGCCGTGATCCATGTCGGCGGCGATTACGAGCGCGGCGTGCTGGGCGGCTATGCGGGAGAATTCGCCGTTGTTGGCGCCCAAGTCAATGACGCGGGCTGTGGGGGCGAGCTCAGCGCAGGCCTGAGCGACCAGCCGATGCTTGTCTGCAAAGGCCTTTTCATTGTAGTTGGTGTCGTGGTAGTAGTCATGCCAGGCGCTCTGCGGTATTGGCGAGCGCAGGCTGCGGACGGCGCCGCGGAGATTTTCCAGCATGGCCAGGAGGCTGTTTTTGGGCATGGTCACGCTTTTGCCGCCCTTTTTGCGGGCACTGTCAGCGAAGCGTCGTTGCATTTTGGCGTGGAGGTGGATGTGCATCAGCATACTTGGTCGCAGCCAGCTGGTCCAAGGCAGGAGCTGAGAGGCGAGGTCCAGGGGGATGCCGTCAAGAAAACAACGGGAGATCATGCCGAGGAGCGCGTCATTGCGGCTGATGACGGCCAGCGGGGCGAGGAAGTGCTCGCAGAATTGCCGATAGGCGGGCCAGGGACGGTCATTGATATAGCGGGTGAATGAGCCGTGGTCGAGGAAGATGGGCCGGCCACCGCGCCAGGCGACATTGAAGGCGCTGGCGTCCTTGAGCATCATGTCCTTGGCCAGTGCGGCGAGCATGACGTCAAGAGTGAGGGTGGCGGCGTCTTGCAGTTGCTCGAAGCACCACTCGTAGGGGTAGCTGATCCAAGGCAGGGGGGATAGTTTGAGGCGTGTGGCCCCGTCGGGCATGGCGCCGTCAACGCTGAATGGCACCAATCTGCCGTCGGCGCAGAGTTCGTCGGCCAGGCCTGACTGTTGCAGCTGTTCCATGTCGTCTTTACCGCTGGCGGTGACACTGCGGTATGGCAAGCCATCAAGCCAGAAGACATGGCCGTTTGGATCGCGGAAAGAACCTGGGTCTTGCCGGAATTCAGTCATCTTTGCGGTCCTGTTGCTTGCGGAAGAGCCCGATCACCCAGTTTTTGATGCGCTTGTAGAAGAAGGCGATGGCAAAAAGCCCGGCCAACAAACCCTGTAGGAGCATGCTGCCAACGCCGGGATCAATATAGGCGAGAATAATTCCACACATGGTGTCCTCCGTTTGCCCGCAGCGACGTTGTGATATCCTGATGTCTGTGTTTACTTCGTGAGCAAGGCCCGTCCGCGCCATCACTTGGGGACGCCGCGCGGTACACGGTACATATAACTGGCGAGAGCCCGGTAATATTTCAGCTTTGGACAAATATATTTTTGACTGCATCCCCGTCTTAGCGAGCGATGACAGTTGCCTGCGCCGTTTTGTCCGTAATTGGTCACCGATTGATACC
>JAAZKQ010000160.1 GCA_012799755.1 Lentisphaerota bacterium
CCAAGCCGCCATCGCGCCCTTGCTCCGAAAAGACACCATTCTCCCCAAGGCCAACCGTAAACGCCCTGCCGCCCGCGAAAGACGCTTCCAACGGCGCAACTGGAATGATCAGGACTGACAGCCAATGGCAACAACGGTGGCCGGCCACTCGACGCCAAACAGCCACGCGACCGCAACCCAGCCTCTTTTCTCTTCATCTTGTTTTGCTGCATTCAAGCGACACAGCCCCCAACGCCGGCGCAGGACGGACACAGCGAAGCCATGACCAACCATCCATGGTTACAACCCATTGTCTTTGCCGATGGACGGGCACTGCCGACCCGCATCCTTCCCGGCCCCATGGAAGGCGTCACCGAGGGTTCCTTCCTCAGCGCCATGAGCAAGCGCCACTTCGTCAATGCCTGGTTCACGCCCTTTCTGCGCATCTCCACCGCTGTACCGCGCCGATCGCGCCTGCAACGTTGGTTGGAACCCTATCTGCGTAACGGCACGCCCGTCATCGCTCAACTCATGGGTGTTGACAGCGCCAGGCTCGCCAGCGCCGCCGCCATCCTCCACGGCCTTGGCGCCACCTGTGTTGATCTCAATTGTGCCTGCCCAAGCCCAAGCGTCCTCAGCAATGGCGGCGGTGGTAAACGCCTCTGCGATCCCGACTGGATTAACCGCACACTCAACGCCATGCGCGAGGCCTGCGGCAATCGTGCCATCAGCGTCAAAATTCGCGTCGGTTTCGACTCGCCTGAGGAACTGCCGGCCATCGCTGCCGCTATCCGCAACGCCAAACCCGCTCTGGTCTTCTGCCACTGCCGCACCGTCCGCGAGCTCTACCGGCCCATCAGCGACGGTCGCCAACGCCTGGCCAAAGCCCGCGATCTGCTGCCGGACTGCCTGCTCATCGGTAACGGCGATATCCTTTGCGCCGACGACGCCGAGGCCATGCGGCAGAAATGCGCCGTTGACGGCGTCATCGCTGCCCGCGGTCTCCTCCGCAACCCGGCCCTCCTCCGCGATATCCACGACCATTGCCTGGATCGCCCGCCCACACCACTGAGCGACAGCGAGCGCCTCGATTTCCTCCGCGACATCGCCGACGCGCCCGAACAAGGCCCCGGCGCCAAGCACGGCTTCGTCCTCCGCATCGCCGCCGGTCTCTATGGCCACGACAGCGCCCTCTTCCACGAACTGGCGCGCTGCCGCAATCTCCGCCAGGCCAACGAGTATCTTCATCGCCTCAACGCCAACGTCGCGTCCACCGCAGCGCCCTGTATAGGAAAGGACCCGTCATGAGCACAGCCAAAGACAAAAGCCCCGTCACCCCCGCCGTCCGCCTGCTCAACAGCCTGAAGGTGCCCTACCGCGAACTCTTTTACGACTTCGTCGAAAAGGGCGGCACCAGCCATCTGGCCAAGGAACTCAATTTGGACGAGCACGCCGTCATCAAAACACTCATCTTTGAAACCGACGCCAAAAAGCCCCTGGTGGTGCTCATGCATGGCGATTGCAGCGTGTCGGCCAAAAATCTCGCCCGCATCCTCGGCGTCAAAAGCATCGCGCCCTGCGATCCTGCCCAAGCCGAGCGCAACTCCGGCTACCGCGTCGGCGGCACCTCGCCCTTCGGCACTCGCAAAGCCATGCCCATCTACATCGAAAAGACCATCTTGGACCTGCCCCGCATCTACATCAACGGCGGCCATCGCGGCTTCATCCTGGATATGGCTCCGGCCGACCTCGCGACCGTCCTCAAACCCACCCCCGTTGAAGTCGCCATCCACGAGTAGTCAAAACACGGCGCCGGGTTACGCGTCGGCTTCTGCCGGTGGAACATACAGGTCCCGGCCCCGCCAGGCGAACCAAAGCGTACCGGCGGCACCGCAGGCCGCCGCCGTGAAGAAATTGACCTCGGGCCCCATTCGCCACAGGTACGCGCCGGCGAAAGCGCCCAGCGCCACCACGCAATCCCGGCAGAGGTAGTAGGCGCCGAAGGCGGCGGCTTTCTGCCCTTCCGGCGCCAATTCGAGGATGAGCGCTTTGCGCGTGGGCTCGCCGAATTCCTTCAGCCCGCGGACAACGAAGGCAAGCAGCAGGGACCAGAACGACCGGCTGAAGTACAGCACCACCGGGAACAGGGTGAAATTGACGAAGGTGATCAGCACGTAGCGCTTCTTGCCGCCGCGGTCCGCCAGCCACGCCACCGGCAAGTAGCAGAGAACGGCCGTCGCCATCTCAACGGTGCTCAGGATGCCGAACTGCGCTCCCGACACCTGCGCGGTGTCGTAGCCGGCGACGTTGGTCATTGCCCACAGCACCACGTAGGCGTAGGGGATATGCTCGCAAAAACGCACCAGGATGTCCGCCACCAACAGGCTTTTCAACTCCGGCCGCATGGCGCGCAGCATCGCCCAGAAGCCGCCACCGACGCGCTTAGTTGCATCAGCCGGCTGATCATCGGCAATCAGCTTCTGCTGAGCGACCAGCGCCACCAAGGCCATCAGCAACGCGGCCACAAAGGCCAAGCGGACGCCTCTCACGGGGCCCCACAAATCAATGAATATCCCTCCGCACACCGGCCCCAGGGCCATCGGTATGCGGCGCACCAGCGAATGCACCGATACGCCCATGACCCGTTTTTCCTTGGGCAGCGATGTCGCCACCAGGCTCATCGTCGCCGGCAGCGAGATAGCTGTCCAGGACAAAAACAAAAAAGACCCGGCAATCACCGCCTCCCAGCGCGGTATGGTAATGACCACCACGAAGCCCGCCATCGCCAAGACGTTGAACAACAACAGCGAGCGCTTCACGCCCAGGCGGTCCGCCAGCCAGCCGCCTGGGAAGGAATAGAGCGCCGACAGCAGGTTGTCCAGCGCATTGAGAAAGCCCGGCCACAGCGTACTGCTGCCCAGCGCGATCAGATAGAGCGGCAGAAAACGCTCGGCCATCTTCTCGCCCATGCCCAGCAGCACAACCATGCTCAGTAGGCCCACCATGCTCCGGCGTAAGCCCAGGAAATCAACGAGACGCCGGCGTAAAGTCCTTGGTCTTGTGCTCATCGCATCAAGTGCTCCTTTTTGTACAGACTCGGCAGGATAGACTTCTCGTGGACGCAGTTATGCCCGCAGAGATGATAGAGTGTGCAAGCACCGAGCAAGATAGCCTGGCGGACATCTTCCGCGGAAATAGTCGGCAGAGATTGCCGGTTCGCCCAACAAAAGCAAGCTCGGAGAGCTGGCACCATGAGTAACCCCAGGTGGAGCGAAGCGGAACCTGGGGCAAAGCCCCCCCCGAAATCAAAGCCTCGGCGAGGCGACACATGAATCAACACTGACGAAGCAAGCGTCAAGACAAGCTCCGTGATGCCGCTCTTTGCTCTTCCCGATCAGCTCTTTTGCAGCAAGCGCCTGGCGATATCGCGTCCCTTGCCGGCCATGGCGCGGAGCGCGGGGAACTGTTCGCCTTCGGCGGCGGCTTCGACCAGCATATCAAAACCCGGGCAGATGAACTGCCGATACCACTCCAAGCCGTCCTTGATCCATAGCTTCCCGTAGGCGCCGAGAGCCTGCATGAGGCGCTGGCAAGCGGCGGCAAGGAGCACGTAGTATTCAGGTGGCGTGCCGCCAAGGCTGCGAACCTGTCGGCAGTATTCGCGCCAAGCCGCCTGGCGCAGTTCGACGGGGTAGCATTGGTAGGGATCATACAACAGCGAACCGAGATCGTAGGCGGCGCTGCCAAGGCGCATGCCTTGGAAATCAATCAAGTAGGCCAAACCATCCTTGACCTTGATGTTGGCGCTTTGCAAATCGCGGTGAATAGGCACGAGGGGCTGCCGCAGCAGAATGGAACGCAGTTCGCAGTACTCGAGGGCCGCATCCGCCCAGAGTTCCGGCGCATGGAGGCAGGCATCAAGCATGTTGTTGCGGAAGTAGTCCCGTTCCCAGTCATAGAGGCCCTTGGTAAAGCCCTTTTGCAGCGGCAGTTCCTCCAGGCGCACGGCCTGGTCGCCGAGAACATGCAGACGCGCAATCTGCTCAACGACCTGGAAAAGATATTCTTCCTTGAGCTGCTGTGGCGCCAACTGCAAATCACTTTGACCAAGGTCGCGAGAGACAATCTCAAAGGTGTCCGCCAAATGCAGCATGACCTGAGGGACGCGAATGCCCAGGCGGAAGAGAAAATCGCTGATGGCGGAAAAACCGGCATTTTCACGGCGGTCTGGATTGTAGGCGCACCACACCCAGCTGCGGTCGCCACAACTGAGACGGCTGTATTTCCGACCGCTGCCCTGCTTGGCCAAGGGCGTCAGCGTGCAGGCGGCGGACTCTATGCCCAAACTCAGAAAGACACGCGAATCAGGCTGCCGGGTATCATCAACGGGCTTGGGCGGACGAACGTCGTCACCGATGAAAATGCCGTCAGCGTAGAGCAGTGGCCGCGGCAACCGGGTGTAGTCCCAGAGAACAACGTTATGGATTTGCGACCCGGCAGGCACGCCGACCTCAAGGCCGATGCCGAGAGCGCCGGTGCATTGGACGCCCTTGAGCTCAAGCTCGAAGCGACGATGCGCCTGTTCGGTCTGCGCCTTGCGCAGAAGGCTATGAAAACCCAGGGAGCAATCGGCAATCTCGCCGTGGGCGCGGATATATTCGGCGGCTGTACCAATGTCCGACCAATACACATTGCGACTGGCGACTATCGCCTGGACCTTCTCGCCGGCGTCAAGAGCGCGCTGATAGGCGTCAATGATATCGGGCGCTTCGTCATTGGGGTCAAGGTAATTGAGGACATCGCGGCGGAAAATGTGAATGCCCGAAAAAGTATAGCGACCGTGCTTGGGATCGCGAAAGCGGAGTATCTTGCCTTGACCATCAAGGGAGACGCTGCAAGGGCCGCGGTTGGGAATAAGCAACACGGTGACAGCCGCCTGTTGGGCAGTATGTGCGGCGATGAGCTGACGTAGATCGTAGTCCAGGATGACGTCAACATTGTGCACGAGGATATTCTCGGCGTCGGGGATCAACCGTATGCCGTAGCGCAGACCGCCGCCCTGATTCAGCAAGCGCGGTTCAGCTGAAACACGCAGGTCCCAGCCGTGCCGATGTTGCAAGCGCTGACAGGTCTCGTACACGCGGTCGCCTTGGTAAGACGCGTTGACGACAATGTCGGACATGCCGAGCTCATTCAGATAGGACGTCACCAGCTCCAGCAACGGCACGCCGCAAAAAGGCACCAAGGCCTTGGGACGAAACAAGGTCGCCGGACGCAGGCGACGGCCTTCGCCCGCCGCCAGAATAAAAGCGCTGATTGTGCTCATGCTAATTTTTTACTGAGTGGTCGAGTTTCTCAAAGCCCTTGTCAATCTGCTTGACCGCGCCCTTGGCTTTGCTGTCAATGTCAATGCTCTTGACCTTGCTGCCCACGTCCTTCACCTTGCTATCAACTTTGGCGCGATTGCGACTGTAGTAAACCCAGCCGCCGTAAACCAGCGCGGCAAGAATGATGAGCTTGACCAGCGTCATCACCCGACGGCGGAAGTCGCCGCGTTTCTTGGTCTGCATGATGCCATCAACAGCGGCGGCTGACTCAAGGCCGTTCTTGCGGCACACCACCGAGCAGAAAACCTGACCACCACCCAGAACCGAGCACTCCGCGCAAACGGGCTTGGCGCAGGTCGCGCAACGCGCCGTCGCCGCTCTGTCTGGATGATTAAGACAAACAACGCCTGAAAGACTCTTCTTCGCCGCCATGATGCCGTCTCCTCGTAAAAAGAATTTCTGATCCTGTCGAAGCCGTTGGCGTCAACCACCTGACCTCGGCAGAATAACTGCAAAACAGTAGTGGATTTCATGCAAAAAGCAAACGACCGCCGGCAGCCAATACACGTACGTTCTGCGTAACCGGTTACCGATTAATAAAGTGGACCGAGTGGACAAGCTCCTGTTCCCTGTCCGTTCTGTGGAGCCAAACGCCCGTCTCCCGGCTGTGCTGCGGGCTCCTGCAGCCCGCAGCGGCACATCACCCCGCAAACGAAAAACCCAGGCACACGCAGGCGTCCCGTGCTGTGGGCTTGCAGCCCGCAGCGGCACATCACCCCGCAAACGGCGCCAAGCGGTCGCGGAGCGGCGGAAGCGCTGAAGGCGCAAAACATACCAGCCCGGGGAAGCCCCCCGAAACAGCACGCTGAAGGCGTGCCACATAGCAGACACGAAAGATGGTTCCCATTGCAAAGCAACAGAAAACGGCTAATGATCAATCGGTGACCGGTTACCGAACCGCGAGTACCGGAACTTGCCAAGCAACCGTTGTAAAAATCCTTTTCGCGCAAAAGGAATTCCGGTTATATTGACGCTACGGCCTCACCAATCGGCAACGATACGCGCTCAGCACAAGATTTCGCCTATGAACTAAAAACAATTAAGGAGCTAATGCAATGGCAAGCAAACGCTTTTATCGCGGCATCCGACCGGATGATCTGCACGGACGCATGGCGCTGGCCAACCCGGAACGCGGCTTCCGGACCGAGATGTATTTCAGCGAGATTCCCGGCGAAGTCGCCGGCACCTGCTCCTGTCATACGAAACGCAGCAAACTTGACGGGCGTGCCGAAATGCCGGTCTATCAAAATGCCGAGATTCCCGGCGTGCCGCATCTCATACGCGGCAACCGGCTCGACGGCATCGAATTCTCCCACGGTCAGTGGATGGATGAACTTGATTACTTTGCCTATGACGGTGTGCGGATCATGCAGAGCTACTGTTTCCTCATGAACTATGCGCATGTTCCCCTGCCGCCTGAAAAATTGGCGGACATTGAACGTTTTTTCCAGAAAGTGCGGAAAGCCGGAGTAAAACTGCTGCTTCGCTTCGCCTATGAACTCTCGCCCTCTGTGGATGGACCGGATAAAGATACGATCCTGCTCCATCTTCAGCAGCTGACGCCGCTGATCCGGAACTACATTGACATAATCTTTGTGCTTCAGTGCGGCTTCGTTGGAAAATTCGGGGAATGGCACAACAGCTTCAATCATCTGCAGGATGACGTCGCGTTTGAGAAAGTGCTTCTGGATGCCGTACTGGCGGTGCTGCCTCTCGGACGCTGCACAATGCTGCGTTATCCGTTTCTGAAACAGCGCGTTTTTGATATCACGCCGCTTCCTGAGGAAAAGGCATTCACGGCCGCCCCCGAAGCCAGAATCGGCCATTTCAATGACGGGTTCCTTGCCGGGCCGTCTCTCGGCTTCGGAAATCACAACAAGCGCTTGACGATTCAGGAGGATAGTGAGTACATAGCGGCGGAAAGCCGTTTCCTGCCGCAGGATGGAGAATTGTTCTGGCGCGATGTCGCCGGGCCCGTTCTCCCGACCGATGCCTTGCAGTATTTGCGCAAATGGCACTACGACACGCTCGGATTCGTCCACAGCAACGAGCCTTTTGAAGGCAAATTCGGCTACTCCATGGACGTTTGGAAAGTAGTTCCAGTCGATCCCTTGTTTCTAAAAAACATTCAGTATCCGCCGTTCTCGCAGGATTATTTCCATGATGAACGCGGGCGCTTTGTCTGGCGCAGCTATTATGAATTCATCCGCGATCACCTTGGATACCGCCTGGAGTTGGCATCGGCGGAGATTCTTCTGCAAGACGGTATGCTGACGGCGAATCTGGAACTCTACAACCGCGGTTTCTCCGCGCCGGTCAATCCGCGTCCGATCCTGTTGACGCTGGAAAACGGGAAAACGAAATTTGAGTTCCCGTTCGACAGCGAAATCCGCAAGCTGTACGGGGGCGAGAAACATCTTCTCCAACTGTCGGCGCCACTGCCGGACAACTGGCACTCAGGCGTCTGGCAGGCAGGCTTGGCGCTGCCGGATGCCGCCGAAGTGCTGCGGCACGATGCACGTTACGCGATCCGCCTCGCCAATGCCATTGAGTTCCGAAACGGCATCAATCTGTTGGGTGAATGGAAACTCTGAGCACCGGATTTCAACAGTTGTTTCAAATAAAAGAAAATATGCATCGTAAGCGGTTACTCATTGATATTCGCAACTCCGGCGAGCTGCACCAAGCGCACTTGCACCTTGGCCGCGAAGCGGCGAAAGCGCTGAAGGCGCAAAACATACCAGCCCAGGGCAAGCCGCGCTAAAAGCGCGCGCCGCCCTGGGTAGGCACCGCCCAAAAATTGCACGCTGTAAGCGTGCGACATAACAGACACGAAAGATGGGGTCCATTACAAGGCAGCAGGAAATGGCTGTTATCAATGGGTGACTGGTTACATATGCATCTTCCCGGTTTTATGAAAAATAGTTGCCGCTACGTCCAGGAGTGCGCGACACCGGAAAACGACAAATAAAAAGCCCTTGACTCGTTCTGAGTCAAGGGCTTACAAAATGGTGGCAAGGGCCGGAGTCGAACCGGCGACACAAGGATTTTCAGTCCTCTGCTCTACC
>JAAZKQ010000161.1 GCA_012799755.1 Lentisphaerota bacterium
ATCGTCACGTCGGTGAGGCCGCTGCAACCCTGAAACGTTCCTTGCCCGATGCTGGTGACGCCATTGGGTATTGTCACGTTCTTGAGGCTGGAACATTCATAAAACGCCCAAGTTCCGATGTTGGTCACGCCGTCGGGTATCGTCACGTTCTTGAGGCCGGAACATTCATAAAACGCCCAATTTCCAATGTTGGTGACGCTATTGGGTATCGTCACGCCGCTGAGGCCGGCGCAGCCGGAAAACGCACTTGGCCCGATGCTGGTGACGCCGCCGGGAATCTCGTATAGGCCGCCTTTTGCGGCGGGGAATTGGACCAATGCCTTTTTGTTATTATCAAACAACACCCCGTCCAGGCTGCTGTATGAGGGGTTGGCGCTTTCAACGGCAATGCCGGTCAGCGCTGAACAACGAGCAAAGGGGCCTATGCCGATGCTGGTGACGCCGGCGGGTATCTCTACACTCGTGAGGCCGGAGCATTCATAAAACGCCCAATCCCCGATGCTTTTCACGCCGGCGGGGATCGTCACGCCGGCGAGGCCGCTACAACCCTGAAACGCCCCTGGCCCGATGTTGGTGACGCTATCGGGTATCGTCACGTCGGCGAGACCGCTACAACCCTGAAACGTTCCTTGCCCGATGCTGGTGATGCCATCGGGTATCGTCACGTTCTTGAGGCTGGAACATTCATAAAACGCCCAATTTCCGATGTTGGTCACGCCACTGGGTATCGTCATGTTCTTGAGGCTGGAACATTCATAAAACGCCCAATTTCCGATGTTGGTGACGCTATTGGGGATTGTCACGCTGGTGAGGCCGGCGCAGCCGGAAAACGCGCTAGGCCCGATGCTGGTGACGCCGCTGGGAATCTCGTACAGACCGCCTTTCGCGGCGGGGAATTGGACCAATGTCTTTTTGTTTATATCAAACAATACTCCGTCAGGGCTGTTGTATGAGGGGTTGGCGCTTTCAACGGCAATGCCGGTCAGTGCTGAACAATCAGCAAAGGGGCCTATGCCGATGCTGGTGACGCCGGCGGGGATCACGACGCTCTTGAGACTGGAACATGTGTAAAACGCCCAATCCCCGATGCTGGTGACGCTATCGGGGATCGTCACGCTGGTGAGGGCGCTGCAACCCTGAAACGCCCCCGCGCCGATGCTGCTGACGCCACTGAGCATCGTCACGCTGGTGAGGCCGCTGCAATCCTGAAACGCCCCTTGCCCGATGCTGGTGACGCTGGCGGGGATCGTCACGTTTTTGAGGTCGGAACATTGATGAAACGCCCCTGTCCCGATGCCGGCGACGCCATCGGGGATCGTTACATTCACGAGGCCGAAGCAATATTCAAACGCGAACTCGGCAATTCTTGTCACGGGCAAACCGTTGATTTTAGCCGGGATGGCAATATCTCCACCAACGCCAGTGTAGCCGGTAATCTCAATAGAATCGCCACTGATAGTGTAGACAAAATCCCCGTAGTGATGCTCTTCACTCCTTAGGGCCGCAGGTGACGGACTCGCCTTGGCGTTCGCGGTCTGCCCTGTAGACGGTGCCATTGGCTCAGCGCCCAAGAGTCCCTGTGCATGGACCTGCGGTCCTTTCAGCAAGCCCAAGATGACGACGCAACAGAGAATGAGACGGCCGAAGCTTTCAAATATTACGCGATGCACCATGACTGTCTCCCTGTTTTGCTGTCCGCTCCTTGCCCGAGTAGCGTTTTATCTGGAATATCCTAATGGCACCTGACATAAAATTCCGGTTAGAGTGCTATCAGCAGGCGCTCAAGGGCGGGGTAAAATGAGGTCTCGGCGACATGCGCACCAGTGCTATGAATTTTCCCGATGTCGGCCAAATAACGCATGATGATGGTTTTGGACATGTCTCCGCTCCGTGCCGATGTCACGATCCTGCGTTACCCCCTGCGCGCGACCGGACTGCGCAGCCGGCAAGCTGTCCAGTAAATTGCCCTGTATTTGCCGATTTGCGAACGGCAAACAGGCTTTTTCTCCGCAGAACGTAAGCGGTCAGCATTTGGTAGTGTCCAGTCGAGGCACTACAGTTCCAAAGTCCTGGTTGAAGGTTTTTTGCAATCGTTTTCAGCTTGTGTTAGTCAGGCATCCAGACGTGTTCCTGCGAGGCTCGATAGGTGGGAGGGCACTTCCTCCAGGTTGAAACTTGGGGTTAAGCATAGTTAGGCGTCCAGGGCGCAGGTCAAGGATTCAGATGCATTGTGTCAGGCTCCTCATTCTATCACAAGATTTCGCACATTACTAAATACAGACTCTTATCGCAAAGTTTCGCACATCAACGAACTGGGGATTTTCAAGGAGGGTTTTGCCCCTAGCCAGAGGAGTGTTTGAAAATGGAAAATGCAAGGTCATTCCTGATGGGACGAATGCGTCCTGTGGTCATGGGTTTTTCCTGGTTGCATCCTGGTCGGAAGACTCGCAGAAGCCTGCTGATGATTCTGACGCTGTTGCTTGTCGCCGCCGTCCAGGCTGCAAACACCTGGCATGTGGATGCAACAAGGCCGGATGATGATGGCGACGGACATAGCTGGGAAAGCGCCAAAAAAACGATTCAGGCGGCCATTGATGGCGCCGAAGCGGGCGATACAATCCTGGTGACTGACGGAATGTACGAAGCGATCACGACTGCCGGCAAAGCGATTGTTATCCGCAGCGTCAACGGCGCCCAAAAAACGATCATTGACGGCAAGGTGGTTGCACGCTGCGCGACCTTGGGCGCCCCCAACTCGGGGCGCAAGACTGTCTTGGAAGGATTCACCCTGCGAAATGGCTATGCCGATAAAGGCGGCGGCGCTTGCGGCGGCACCTTGCGCCATTGCACCCTGACCAACAATGGGTCTCCTGACGTGATATGGCATGGTCAACCTTTCAACGTCTATTGTGAGCAAGGCGGCGGCGCCTATGATTGCAGCTTGAGCCATTGCCTGGTGCAGAATAACAGAGCGAAAAATGGCGGGGGTGTCTATGAATGCGTGGTGGACAACTGCGTCCTGACAAACAATGTCGCCAGTGGTGATGAAGATGATTATGAGTGCCGCGGCGGCGGCGCTTGGAAGAGCGTACTGGCCCTGTGCGTCCTGAGCGGCAATCAAGCGAACTATGGCGGCGGGGCTTGCGACAGCGAACTGCTCAGCTGCCTCCTGACCGGAAATCAGGCGAACTATGGCGGCGGAGTTTGCGACAGCGAAGTGGTCAATTGTACGCTGACAGAGAATCATGCCGACATTGGCGGCGGGATAGCAGCCAGTGACGACGGGATAAAAGCTAGTGTGGCGTATAATTGCATTATCTGGGGCAACTCAGCCTGGGCAGGGGCAAATTACGATTACGATAAGGTTCTGGACTGGAACTTGAGCTTGGCGTATACCTGCACTTATCCTCTGCCACCAGATAGCACGAAGAACATCAGCCAGGCGCCCGTGTTTGTTGATGCTGTCAATGGCGATTTCCGCTTGCGTGCCGGCTCGCCCGGCATAGATGCAGGCAACAGTGAAATTTTTGATTTTTTTGAAATGTTAGGAATTTTTGAAGAGTTCTTGGAAGTTGACACCGACTTGGCCGGGAATCCGCGCATCAGTGGCGCGAATGTCGATATGGGCGCTTATGAAGGCGCGGTGGAAGGCTGCGTCATTTCCGGGCGGGAGCAGGGCAACGGCATCCTCTCCCCGATGACCGCAGTAGTCGCCCAGGGCGGCTCCGTTACCTTCACCGCCACGGCAACGGGTGGCGTCTTCCAGCATTTTGCCGTTGATGGCGTGGTTGTTTCCGAATCGCCGACCTATACCTGGGAGAACATCCAGGCCGATGGCGTGATTACCGCCGTGTTTGCCAGCGTGACTTGGCATGTTGATGCCGCCCGGCCGGATGACAGCGGTGACGGTTTGAGCTGGGATACGGCCAAGAAGACGATCCAGGCGGCGATTGACAAAGCCGCCGCCGGCGACCTGGTCCTGGTTAGGCCGGGGGTTTATGCGCCGATTGTCACCGATGATAAAGCCATTGCCATTCGCAGCGTCAACGGCGCGGCAACTACCGTCATTGATGGCGGCGGCAGGCAACGTTGCGCGACTCTCTCAAAGTCGTATTCCGGCCGACAGACGGTGCTGGATGGCTTTACCCTGCGGAATGGCGTCGCCATCGCCAGCGGCGGCGGACTTTTTGGCGGCACGGCGCTCAACTGCCGGATCACCAACTGCCAGGCCGGGGGCAATGATGACTCGGAACGCACAAGCGGCGGCGGCGCCGCCAGTTGTGCTATCTTGCGCAACTGCACCTTGAGCAGAAACAAGGCGCCGCTCGGCGGCGCCGCCGAACATTGCACTTTGGACAACTGTATCTTGTTCGCAAACCGGGCAGACCATTTCGGCGGCGGGGCAAACGCCAGCATGTTAAGCAACTGCAGCATCACCGACAATGTGGCCCAACGCGGTGGCGGCGGGGTCTACGAATGTACCGTCTATAATAGCATTGTCTGGAATAATCAGGCCGAAGAAGACGCGAACTACGACACCCGTGAGAGCTCCTATACGCCCTCCGCATTGTATTATTCCTGCTCCGAACCCTTGCCGCCAGGGGCGGGAAATATCAGTGGGGACCCCTGTTTTGTTGATGTCTCGCATGGCGATTTCCGCCTGCGCGCCGCTTCGCCCTGCCTGGATGCCGGTGACAACGGGTTCGTGACGTCGGTAACCGACCTGGCCGGGAATCCGCGCATCGAAAATGGGAAGGTTGATATGGGCGCCCTGGAGGGAAGCGTTGAGGGCAGGGTCATTTCCGGGCGGGTGCAGGGCAGCGGAACGATTTCACCGCTGATTGCTGTGGTCGCCCAGGGCGGCTCCGTCACCTTCACAGCCACGGCAACCGGTGGCGTCTTCCAGCATTTCCTGGTTGGCGGCGAAATTGTTTCCAACTCGCCGACCTATACCTGGAGCGATATCCAGGCCGACGGCATGATCACGGCCGTGTTCACCCCGGCGACCTGGCATGTCGATGCCGCACGGCCGGATGACAGCGGGGACGGCCTGAGCTGGGAGAGGGCCAAGAAGTCAATCCAGGCGGCGTTGGATGTGGCCGTTGACGGCGACCAGGTCCTGGTCAAAGCCGGAGTTTACGAGCCAATTGATGGCTATGGCAGGGAGGTCGCCATCCGCAGTGTCTCGGGCGCCGGGGATACCATCATTGATGGCGGCGGCGTCCGGCGCTGTGCGCATGCCGCCACTTTGGAGGGTTTTACCTTGCAAAATGGCCTGGCGGACAATGGCGGCGGCGCCTTGGCTTGCGTCTTGAACCAATGCATTTTGTCCGGCAATACGGCGGAATCGGCTGGCGGCGGCGCTTGCGCCAGCACCTTGAGCAACTGCGTCCTGACCGGCAATGAGGCAGTGAAATGGGGCGGTGGCGGCGCCGTTTCCAGCGCCCTGAGCAACTGCCTCTTGATTGGCAACAGCTCGATTTGGGCCGGCGGCGCCCTGGGATGCACGTTGCGCAATTGCACGGTGACTGGAAACTCGGCAGGATGGTCTGTCGCCGGGGTCTATGCTTGCCCCCTGCAAAATTGCATTGTTTGGGGCAATTTCAGAGGGAACGCCAGCGACAATTATGAGTATTCCCAATTCATCTATTCCTGCTCCGCCCCCCTGCCTGCCGGCAAGGGGAACATCAGCGATGAGCCGGGATTTGTTGATGCCGCCAACGGCGTATATCATTTGCGTTCAGGGTCTCCATGCATTGATGCCGGCTGCAATGATTTTGTCAAAGAAGGCGACACTGATTTGGCCGACGACCTGCGTGTGCGCAATGAGACAGTTGACATGGGCGCCTATGAAAGAGATGCGGATACCCTTATCGTGCTGGGAAAAGTCCGGGGACGGGGGAAAGTTTCCCCGCAGGCAGCGTATGTGCCTGTCGGCGACTCAGTGACTTTCACGGCGGAGGAAACATCCGTGCGCTTCCTCCATTTTCAGATTGACGGTCAGAGCGTTTCCGAAGAGCCGACCTATACCTGGAACAACATCCAGGCCGACGGCGTGGTCACCGCCGTCTTCGAAGCGGCGGTCTTGTATGTGGATGCTGCCCGTCCTGATGACAACGGCGACGGTCTGAGCTGGGCGACGGCCAGGAAGAGCCTCCAGGCGGCGGTGCTGGCCGCCCGCGACGGGGAGACCATTCTGGTGAAGGCCGGCTGCTACGCGCCCATCAACACCGACAAGAAATCCCTCGTCATCCGCAGCGTTGACGGCGCCGAGGTGACCATCATTGATGGCGGCGGCGCCCGGCGCTGCGCGACCTTGGGAAACGACAGCATGCAGCTTGAAGGCTTCACCCTGCGGAACGGCTTTGCGGAAGATGGCGGCGGCGTGTCGGGCGGGCGATTGAACCGATGCATCATCAGCAGCAATACGGCCGAAAACAACGGCGGCGGCGCCTATAAATGCAAGCTCACCAATTGCGTCCTGAGCAGAAATTGCGCCTGGTTCGATAATGGCGGCGGCGCGTACGATTGCCAGTTGGGCAACTGTACCTTGATAGGTAATGTGGCGGGTGACGCGGGGGGAGGAATGTCTAAATGCGTGGCAACCAACTGCATTATTTGGGATAATTCGGCAACGCAAGCGGCCAATCACAGCGATTCACAGCTCAGATACTCTTGCACGGCGCCCGCGCCGTATGGCAATAATATCAGCGAAAACCCCCGCTTTGTTGATGCCGTCAATGGTGATTTCCGCTTGCGCGCCGATTCGCTTTGCGTTAATGCCGGCGACTCGAACCATGACAGCGGCGATGAGGACCTTGCCGGGAATCCGCGTCTCGAAGGCTCTGCTGTTGACATTGGCGCTTACGAAGGCGCAGTGGCGGGATATGTCATTTCCGGGCGTGTCCGGGGCGACGGAGCGCTTTTGCCGATGACCTCCGTGGCTCCGCCCGGCGGCTCATCTCTTTTCGAGGCAGTCGAGACCGGCCCCGCCTTCCTGCATTTTCTGGTTGACGGCGAGGTGGTTTCGAAGTCTGCCAACTATACTTGGGCGAATGTGCAGGCCGATGGCGTGATCACGGCGGTGTTCGCCACCACCACCTGGTACGTTGATGCCACCAGGCCGGATGACCATGGCGATGGACGCACTTGGGAAACAGCGAAAAAAAGCATTCAGGCGGCGGTTGAACTTGCCGGCAAGGATGATCTGATCCTGGTCAACCCTGGTGTTTATGAACCGGTCGAGATCAGCATGCACTCCCTTGTCATACGCAGTGTCCAGGGGCATGCGGCAACCATTATTGACGCTGGCGGAAAGACACGTTGCGCGACCTTGGGAAAGGTGCCGGGAGAGGCGGGCGCTGTTCTGGAGGGATTTACCCTGCGCCATGGACACATGGGTGAAGGCGGCGGCGCCATGGGCGGCACCTTGAACAACTGCCTGCTGACCAATAATTTCGCTTATCATGGCGGGGGAGCGGCCTGCTGCAGCTTGAACAATTGCCTCCTGGTCGGAAATTCGGCGCTGTACGGCGGCGCCGCCAAAACCTGTACCTTGACGAATTGCACCGTGAGCAAAAATATTGCGACGGAACAAGGTGGCGGCGTCTACTCCTGCACACTCGACAATTCCATCGTCTGGGAAAATACCGCCGCCAAAGACGAAAATCATGCCTGTTCTCTTTTTGCTTATTCCTGCACCGTTCCCCGCCCGGATGGTGAAAACAATCTCAGTGAGAATCCGCTGTTCGTCAACGCCGCCAATGGCGATTATCACTTGGCGGCAAACTCGCCCTGCGTCAATGCGGGCAATAATTCGTTTGCGGTTGGGGAAACCGATTTGGCCGGCAAGCCGCGAATTATGGACGACGTTGTTGACATGGGAGCATGCGAAGCTCTCGGCAGCTACCTTCTTAAATACGACTGGCAAAGCGGCTGGAATACACTCTATCTGCCCTTTGACAGCCTGGCGCCGGATACAGCCCAAGCGCTGGCGGCAATGCCGATTTCCAGGCTGTCCGCAAACACATACGTCAAGGACAGCAAGTCTGTTGTGTTTCTGCACACGCCATTGTGGGTCTTCTGCGCCGACCCCGAAGCTGCGCCGCTTCTGCGGGGCGCTTTGACTTCAGAGACGCCGGCCGACCCGCTCGATATCCCGGTTGGCCAATGGACGCTGGTTGGCGCGCAGCGTCGCATCGGGATACTGCCTGCTGCATACGTCGCCTGGCAGTGGCGCGGCGGACTATATGTGCGCGTCCAGTCCCTGCAAGCAGGCCAAGTCTATTTCATCTACCGATTAAAGACCCCATGATTCTGTTTTTAACCACGGAAAACACGGAAAACACGGACGTTTTTATAGGGTTGTTGTTTCGATGGATGGAATTACGCATGGACGCTGGTCGGCGCGCAGCGTCGCCCTGGGCTATCTTAGGCCGCTACAGGCGCTTGGCGCCGCTTGCGGGGTCATGTCACGCTGCGGGCTGCAAGCCCACAGCACGGTTGACGTCCGGGTGTGCTTGGGTTTTCGTTTGCGGGGTCATGTCACGCTGCGGGCTGCAAGCCCACAGCACGGTTGACGCCGGGTGTGCTTGGCGTTGTTTGCG
>JAAZKQ010000162.1 GCA_012799755.1 Lentisphaerota bacterium
GGCGTCGCTTTGCCCTGGGCTATCATAGCTCGCGCTTTCAGCGCTCAAATGCCAGGGAGAAGATGTTTTGGCGGCAGGGCGGTCAGAATGACCCAGGAACACAGTTATCAATGAGTGAGCGGTTACCGGCTGGAAGCCGCTTCTACTCTGCCGGGAGATGGACGCTATGGGCCGGCCCTCGGATTTCCGAGCAGCCGACCTGAAAAAATCTGCGTTAATCTGCGACATCTGCGGATAAAAAAGGCCTTGAAAGCGGCTGGAAGCCGCTTCTACGCCGGCCGTTTGCGGGGTCATGTCACGCTGCGGGCTACAAGCCCGCAGCACGGCTGGGAGACGGGCGCCAGGAGGGGCCGACCAGCAGGGTACGAGCTTACTGCGCGGCATAGATGCAGCCTGCTAGGACTCAGTGTTTGCCTTCGATGCTCCATGGGCAGTAGCTGGCGGAGCATTGCAGATTTTTTTGCGGGAGGCTGACGACATGGCCGTCCAAGAAACCGTAGTTGCTGGCGTTGCTGTGACGGAGGGCGTGGCTGTCAGTGCGGGGTCCCTGCGGGCTGTTGCTGCCGGATGTGCCCAGCGAAAGTTCATAGCCGGAGGACTCCAGGAACATCACGGTGGTTGAGGGGCCAACGATAGAAGACAGACTGCGGCCGATAGGGGGCGTGGGGGCGCCATCATTCCAATGGACGACGTTAACGCCGTAGCCGCCCTGGGCATACAGCTCCGAGCCAACCATTTGGCCGGCATAGGCGTGAGTGGTGTACTTGGTTGTGTAGGAAGGGCAGTCGTAGACTTTGAGGTCGCCGACATAATCTTTCAGTCCCACTCGCCAGGAGCCGGCGGTGGCGTAGGTCGGATCGCTGGAATTGTTACTGCCGAAGCGTTGACGGATGGTGGTGCCGTTATTGTCATCGCAATACATGGTGTGCGCGGTGGAAATCTGCTTCATGTTGGAGGTGCAGGAAATCTGCCGCGCCTTCTCACGCGCCTTGGCCAACGCCGGCAGCAGCATGGCTGCCAAGATGGCGATGATGGCAATCACGACCAGGAGCTCAATCAGGGTGAATGACAAGATGCGTTTCATGGCGGTCCTCCGAAAGTTTTTGGGTTGTGCCCGCGCTGGCGAGGTCTGCACGGGCCAGTATTTGACTGGTAAAACAGGTGCAAATGAATGATAACGCAGATGAATAAAAAAATCAAGAGCAAGACCGTGGCTGACGGCGGAGAAGTCAAAGCAGGTGATTACCCCAGACAAAAATCATTTGAGGCTTTTCCAGTGCCCCCTAGCGCCCGGCAAGGCGTGCCACCACTACCGGTAGTGGCAAAAAAAATTTTTTTAGGGGGCTTGACAGGAAAAAAGTTCTCAAAAACGGGCCTTCCGTAAATTTTATTAAAAAAGCTCAGATTGTAATCCTTTGATTTCTATGGTGTTAGGACGGTGTGAAGAAAATCATCAAGAAAAAGGCAGAAACTGGCTTGCCAGTGGGCGCATACGGCATATATAGTGTTTGTCGCTGATGAAAGACACTAGATAGAGTAAAATACATATTATTTTGAGAGTGTAACCCAAGGTCATCGGGTGCATGGAGTTGCTGCTGTGCGTCCTGATGCAAGCTTTGCCCTGCGGGCAGAAAGGCAACGACTATGAGCATGAACAAGGGACCCTTTGAGTATTTTCGGAAGCGCGATGGGCATATCGTGCCTTTTCGGAAAGAGAAGATCGCACGCGCGGTTCTGCAAGCCGGCTTGGCAGCGGCGCGTAACGAGGGGACGCAGTTTTCCAAGGAACAGGCCGATGAGATTGCCAGGGAAGTGGTCGCCCAGCTGGACAATCCCTTGTGCGAGTACTACACCCACCCTGACAGCGATGGCCGGCGCATTCCCCGTCTGGAAGATGTTCAAGACATGGTGGAAATCGTGCTGGCGGAGCGGAAGCTGTCGTCAACAGTTGCGGCCTATAAGCGTTATCGGAAGATGCGTGAGCGGGCGCGCGAGGCAATCCATGTCCGTCATCAGGGCGCCGGCAGCAAGAACGACATTACGGATCAAAGCCTCTTGCTGGTCGAATCAACTAGCGGCGATACGATTTTGCCTTGGGACCGCGGCCGCATCGTAACGAAGCTGATTGAGCATTTGCAGATGGACGAGGAGTCGGCGGTGAGCGTGGCGAAGGAGGTGGAGAACCAGATCATCGCCGGCAATATGAAGAGCGTGGGGACCACGTTGATCCGCGAGATGGTGAACAACGTGTTGGTTGAGCGCGGTTACAAGAATCGCCTGGAAGATTTGTCCTTGTATCACGTTCCGCGGGAATTCATCAAGAATCTGATGTACGCGAAGCCGACTGAAAACAGCAACATCGTGAGCAACAATCCCGAGGCAGTGAATTTGAGCATCGCGGAGTTGGTTCTCAAGCAGTGGGGCCTGGAGACGATTTTCAGCCCGGCGGTGAAAGTCGCGCACGACACGGGCGCGGTACATCTGCACGACTTGGGTTATCCGCATCGCGTGTACTGCTCGTCGCATTCCATTGAGTACATCAAGAAGTACGGCTTGCGTGACTTGTCGAATCTGAATACCGAGTCGAATCCGGCTCGGAGCGCGTCAGTGCTGACGGGTCATCTCAACACCTTCCTGGCGTCCATGCAGGCGAATTACGCAGGTGCGCTGGGCATTGCCTACATCAACATCTTTTACGCGCCGTATCTGGTTGGCATGAATGACAAGGAGATCAAGCAGGTCGCGCAGGAACTGATTTTCAATGGCTCGCAGAACGCATTTTCGCGGGGCGGCCAGACGCTGTTTTTGGATTTCAATATCCACACGGGCGTACCAAGCTACTTGCAGACCGTTCCCGCGATTGGTCCGGGCGGGGCTTACATGCTGCGGCGCGCGGATGGTCGGGTCGTAGCGCTGGTTGAGCGCCTGCAAGAGGCGCGTGATGGCGCCGGCAATCGTCTGATGGACCTCTTTGTGGTCGAGGACGATGGCAGCGAACGCTTGGTATTGCATGAATGTTACAGCGAAAAGGGCGGCGTCTACACGGACCTGGAGGTGGCGGACGACGTGGAGAAGCGTGGCGAGCACATCATGGTCTATGGCGACTACCTGGCGGAGGCGCGCCGTTTCACCTCGGCTTTGCTGCAAGTGTGGGGCGAGGGTGACCGCAATGGCCGCGTCTTTGAATTCCCGAAGTGCGATTTCCATATCAGCAAGGAGACCTTCGAGGACCCCGAACAGTACCGCATCTTCCAAGAAGCCTGCGAGCTCGCCAGCAAGAATGGTTCGACCTACTTCATCTTTGATCGCGACGAAGTGACGCTGTCGGCCTGCTGCCGACTGCGGACGACGATTGACGACAACCGCATGCTGCGGCACCCGGAAAGCATGCGCTTCTGCGGCTTCCAGAACGTGACCATCAACATCCCGCAGGCCGCCTATCGCGCTTCCCGCGCCGGCAAGAAGAATCTCGACGGCCTGCTGGCGGAAATTGACGCCACCATGGACTTGGCGGTTCAGGCGCACTTGCAAAAGAAGGAGAAGATCGCCGAGATGATGAGCGGCCCAGGCCGGCCCTTGTGGCAAATCGGCAAAATTGCCTGTGATGGCCGACCCTACGTCGAGCTTGACAAAGCGACCTACATCATCGGCCTGATCGGCGTCAATGACGCGGTTAACTTCCTCACGGGCAAAGAGATGCATGAAGATAAGGACGCCTTCAACATGGCTCTGCGCATCGTGTCGCACATGTATCTGCGCGCCAGGGAGTACAGCAAGCAGCACGGCCTGAAGTTCACCTTGGAGGAATCGCCGGCGGAGAGCGCCGCGCGGCGTTTGGCGAAGGCCGACCTGATCTTCTTCCCGGCGGAAGCCCGCCAAGTGGTCAAGGGCGCGAACGACGACGTGGCCTACTACACCAACTCCATCCATCTGGCGGCGGAAGCGCCGGTCTGTCTGGTGGAGCGCATTGAGAAGCAGGCGATGTTCCACAGCATCATTGAGTCGGGCGCCATCACCCACGCCTTTATCGGCGAGGAGCGACCGTCGGCGACGGCAATCGCCGAGCTGATGAAGGGCATCTTCTTCCGGACGCAATCTGCGCAGGTGACCATTTCGCCGGAATTCACCTACTGCATGCAGTGTGGGCATCAGTCGCGCGGTTTGCAGGAGCAATGCCGCGAGTGCGGGTCGGAGCAGGTCATGGGCGAAACGCGAGTTGTGGGCTACTTCAGCAAGATTCAGAACTGGAACAAGTCCAAGCGCTATGGCGAGCTGGTTGCCCGGCAGAAGGGCCAATACGCCATTGAGGCCAAGGTTTGAAAAGCCGTTCAGCTGAGTGAAGAACTGGAGAGCAAGCAAAGGTGAATAGCGTCATGACACAGGCGACGAATAAGAAGTTGGTTGCGCATGTCTTCGGCAAAAAAGGCTGTGCGAAGTGCACGATGTTGAACCGGCGGCTTGATGCGCTGTTGGCCAAAGAGCCGTGGAAAGGCATGGTCGAGAAGCGTTACAACGACGTTGAAACCGAAGACGGGCTGGTCTATTTCTGCCTGGCCCAATGCGTGAATCCCAACCGCATTCCCGCATTGTTGATGGCATCAGTCGGCGAAGACGGTCGCGAGGAGTACATCGAACGACTGGAAGCCGGCGTCGCCGACGACGTTTGCGGCGCGTCCATGCTGTACCAGTATGTGGGCATCCAGACGGATTACGGCGTGGAAGGCAAGGGCATCATCACGCCGGAGATGATTGAGCATGTACTGAAAGAAGCAGCCAACAGCTAATGCCGGCAGCCGAGCCCGGCAAGGACAACCGTTCCGGCCGAACGCGGCGGAGAGCCCCCTGCCTTATGCATAACGAGTCCGTTCTTCACGCCATGCGCTCACAAGCCAGCATGGTGGATTTTCCCGGTCGCATGTCAGCGCTGTTTTTTACCAGTGGCTGCAATTTCCGTTGCGGCTATTGCCATAACCCGGACCTTATCGCCGGCGGCGACAAATGCTACACCTGGGACGAACTGGGAGAAATCCTCCAACGCTTCCGCAAACAGTGGGTGCGGGCCGCAGCGATCACCGGCGGCGAACCGACCATCCACGAAGCCCTGCCGGATACCATCGCTTTCATCAAAAAGCAGGGCTTTACCGTCAAGCTGGACAGCAATGGCTCCCGACCAGACATGCTGGAACGGCTGCTGCCGGAATTGGACTACGTAGCCATGGACCTCAAATGCAGCTTGGACAGCTATCCGCTCCTCACCGGCTGGAAGGATGTCGAGGCCATCCGCCGCTCGCTGAGGCTGATACAGAGCTACGCCCGCGACTACGAATTTCGCACGACGCTGCTGGAAACGCTCCACACCGACGAGGAACTCCACGATTGCGGCAAGCTCATCCAGGGCGCCAAGCTGCTGGTGCTGCAGCCCTTTGTGCCTCACGACAACCTGCCATCGCTCGCCATGCGTACGCAGCCACGCACGCGGCCATCACGTTTGCAGGAAGCCGCCGATATTCTCCGCGGCTACGTCCAAAAAATCGTCATCCGCGGGGAGTAAACGGGCGGGGCGGGCGGTTTGATCAGGCGGATCAGGCGGATCAGGCGGATCCTGCTGTTTGATCAGTCTGATCAGGCGGATCGGGCGAATCAGCGGACGGATCAGGCGGATCGGGCGGATCGGTCTGATCCTGCTGTCTGATCGGTCTGATCGGTCTGATCGGTCTGTTTGTTCGCTTGGCTCCTATTCACAGTAGAGCATGGCGCTGCAATTTGGGCAGAGGGTGAGTTTGCCGTTGATGGTGTCGTTTCTGAGTTGGGCGGTGACCTTCATGCGGCAACGTCCGCATGATTCGTCAAGCACGGGGACGACGCAAGGCATTGTCGGGTTGCCGCGACCGGCGCGGATGCGCTGATAGCGTTCGAGGTAGGGCTCGTCCGGATAGCGTTCCGCGAAGGGCTTGAGCAATTCAGGCCGTTTGGCCTGCAATTCGCTTTGCTGCGCCTGGCAGTTGGTGGCGAGGGTTTTGAGATCATCCAGTATGCCCTCGGCGCGCTTTTTGCCATTGGCGAGCTCTTTTTCCCGGAGGGCGACGTTTTCCTTCAGCTCATCAAGAGCCATCATGGCTTCGAGCTGTTTTTCTTCAAGGGTGGCGACGGCATGATCGCACATTTCGATTTGCAGGAGCGCGGCGCGATACTCGTCATTGTTCTTGATCAGTGCGGATTTTGATTGGAAGCCCTTCTTTTTCTCCAGCAGGGCATTGATTTCGCCGTCGTATTTGCGGGCGGCCAATTCGGCTTCCTGGTAGGCGGCCTTGGCGCTGTTGAGCGCCTCGGTTTCAGTGGCGTACTGTTTTTCCGCTTCCTTGCGCTTTTCGGGAATACTGCGAAGCTGTTCGTCCATCTTGGCCAAGCGGATATCGAGCTCCTGAAGTGCTAACAGAGATTCTACCCAGTCGTGCATGAGATCATTTCCTTTTTCAATGGCAGATAACATAAGACGATGAAAAGGGGGCCAAGCGCAAGCAGCCGGCTGCTCACGGCGAAGTCCTGATTTTATTTTCCTCCGCAGGGGCCTGTTCCTGGCGGCCACGTTCGCCGGTGGCATTGCCGCCGATGAGATGCAAACCGCCATCAATGTAGAGTATCTGGCCGGTGACGGCTCGGGCTTGGGCGAGGTACAGACAAGCCTCCGCGACCTCCTCTTCCGTGCTGCGTTCCCGGCTGGGGATGTTCTGGATGAGCGCCGCCATGCGTTCGGGTGAAGTGCCGGGCGGCGGCAGAACCAGCCCGGGCGCGACGGCGTTGACGCGGATGGCCGGCGCCCACTCCAGGGCGGCGGCCTCGGTGGCGTCGCGGAGGGCCTTCTTGGCCAGCGCGTAGGCGCCCGCCTGGTAATCAACGGCGTTGACACGCTGGTCAAGGAGATTGATGATGTAGCCGCGTTGGCAATGCCGCGCGAAGGCGCGCATGAGCGCGAAAGGCGCAAAGAAGTTGATGGCGAATGCGTCAGCCATGGCCTGTTGGTCGCAATCACGCAGGAGCCGCCGCGAGTAATGCGAGGCGTTGTTGACCAGGCCGTCAAGGCGCAGGCCCTGGGCCAGCAGGTCGGGAATGAGTTGCGCGGCGGCGTCAAGATCGGCCAGATCGGCCTGGATCAGACGGTGTCCACGAACCTCGCCGCCGATTTCGGCCAGGAGCTCACGGGCGGCTGCCGCCGAATGCCGGTAGTGAATCACCACGCGGTCGCCTTGTGCCGCAAAGGCCTTGGCGATGGCCCGGCCGATGCGCAGAGCCGCGCCGGTGATCAGCACTGTCGTTGGCATGTGGTTGCTCCTTCTGCGTCGGGCGGCGGCTGCTCTCGCAACCCGTGGCCGGGCAGCGGAGAACCCCGGACACGGCGCTAACTGAGGGCCGTTTTGACGACAGTCGCCTGCATGGCGACCTCGGGGAGAAACTCCCAGATGAAACGCTCCGCCAGCTCGCAACGTGCGGGATCGCGATGGGCGTCCCGCAACAGCAGCAGACTGACGAAGATGAGTGATTCCATGCGGACCATACGACGGGCCAGCAGATCAAACTTGCCGCAGTCGTCTGCATTGAGCATAGTCAGGCATTCTTGGCTAAGGCGGCGGGCCTCGGCGACTCGTGCGGCGAGGGGGCGGAGCGCATCGGCATAAGGCAGCGCCGCCAATTCGTCCATGATGGGTGCGAGCAGCTGTTTCATGACGCCGCCGATGGCGGCGACAATCTGCAACTGCGTGGTGCCCTCGTAGATATTCGTAATGCGCGCGTCGCGATAGTAGCGTTCGACATTGTGTTCGCGCATATAGCCCTTGCCGCCGTGGCATTGAATGGCATCGTAGGTGACCTGATTGGCCATTTCGGTGGTGAAGAACTTGGTCAATGGCGTGAGCAGGTCAGCGAGGCGGGCATAGGTCTTTTCGGCGTTGCGGGTGTCGTCATTGCCGCCGTCGCCCTCATTGAGCTGGGCGAGGGCGTTCCGCTTATCAACGCAGGCGCTGGTTTCGTAGAGGAGCGTGCGGCCGGCGGCGGTGAGAGCGTCCATGCGTGAGAGCATTTCCCAGACGGCCGGGATTTCACAGAGGGGCTTGCCGAACTGGCTGCGTTTGCGGGTATAGTCCCACGCGCAACGGCGAGCAGCTTCGGCGATGCCGACGGCCTGCGAGCCGATGGCGAGGCGCGCGCCGTTCATCAGCGACATCACATAGCGGGTAAGCCCGCGGCGGCGCTGGCCGATGAGCTCGGCTGCTGCATCATTGAACTGCAACTCGCAGGTGGGTGAGCCGTGTATGCCCAGCTTGTCTTCCAGGCGCTGCACGACAATCTGCGGGGATTTTTCCGCCAGGAAGAGCGACAGCCCCCGACCATCTTTGGAGCCCTCTTCGGAGCGGGCCAGGACCAGCAGCACCTTGGCGCAACCGTTGGTGATAAAGTGTTTCTTGCCATTGAGGAGCCATTTGCCGCCGGCTTCGTCAAAGCGGGCAGTGAGTTGCACGGACTGCAAGTCGCTGCCGGCCTCCGGCTCTGTGAGCGCCATGGCGCCGTCAAGCTCACCGCTGGCGAAGCGCGGCAGGTAATAATCCTTCTGCTCGTCGGAGCCGAAGAGGTAGATAGTTTGGGCGATATCCTGGAGGCCGAAGAGATTTTGCAGGCTGGCGTCCGCGCGGGAGACCATTTCTGTCATCATGCTGTAGACAGTCACC
>JAAZKQ010000163.1 GCA_012799755.1 Lentisphaerota bacterium
CGATAGGCGTGCGTTTGCCCATGCCTTGGGCAGTGATGACCAGCAGATCGTCTTCGGGCTCGACGACGCACATGGCGACGATTTCGGAGACGCGCTCGCCTTCATGATTGCGCAGTTCCATGCCGCGGACGCCGATGGAGTTGCGGCCGGTGGGACGCAAATCGGTCTCCAGGAAGCGACAGGCGCGGCCTTCGGCAGATGAGAGCAGCAGCTCCTGCTGACCGTCGGTTAGCTGAACCTCAATGAGGTCATCGCCTTCTTCGAGGTTGATGGCGATGATGCCTTTTTTGCGGAGATTCTTGAAGGCGCGCAGCTCGGTTTTCTTGACGGTGCCGTTGCGGGTGGCCATGACCACATAGACGCCTTCGACATCAACTTGCTTGACGCTGAGCATGGCGCGGATACGCTCGTCGCTCTGCAGCTGGAGAAGGTTGATGACGGCCTTGCCTTGGCTGTCGCGGCCGCCTTCGGGAAGCTCGTAGGCTTTAAGCCAGTGCATGAGGCCCTTGTTGGTGAAGAAGAGGATGAAGTCGTGCGTGCAGCAAGTAAGAAGTTGTTCGACGTAGTCTTCCTCTTTGGTTCTCATGCCGCGCACGCCTTTGCCGCCGCGGTTCTGGGCCTCGTAGGTGTCAGCCGGCACGCGTTTGATGTAGCCCGTGGCGGACAGCGGGACGACGCAGATGCCACGGGGAATGAGGTCTTCCATATCAATTTCACGCTCAGCCGGCACGATGAGGGTGCGGCGGGCGTCGGCGTACTTGTTGCGTACTTCGATGAGCTCTTCGCGCACGACGCCCATGATCAAATCGCGGCTGGCGAGGAGGCTCTTGAGGTAGTCAATGCGTTTGCTGAGTTCATCGTGTTCGTTGCGCAATTCATCAACAGCCAGGTTGGTGAGTTGGTAGAGGCGCATTTCGAGAATGGCCTTGACTTGCCTATCGCTGAGTTCGAAGCGCTGCATGAGGGCCTTGGCGGCTTCGTCGCGGTTGGCGGCTTCGCGGATGATGCGGACTACCGCGTCAATGTTGGCTTGGGCGACGAGCAGGCCTTGGACGATATGATCGCGGTCTTCGGCCTTTTTGAGTTCGAAGCGGGTGCGGCGGGTTATGACCTCTTCGCGGTGGTCAATGTAGGCTTCGAGAACCTGCTTGAGGTTAAGGGTGCGCGGGCGGTTGCGGTCAACGACCAGGAGCTGTGCGCCCATGACGCTTTCCAGCGGCGTCATGCTGTAGAGCTGATTGAGCACGACCGAGGCGATGGCCCCCTTCTTGACGTCAATGACGATGCGGATGCCGACGCGGGAGCTGGAGAGGTCTTCCAAGCCGCTGATGCCGGTAATGCGCTTTTCATTGACCAGGTCGGCAATCTTGAGTACGAGATTTTCTTTGTTCAGCGCATAGGGAATTTCGGTGATAATGATCTGCTCTCTGCCGTTTTTCTCTTCGATGGTGGCTTTGCCGCGGATGCGCACGGAGCCGCGGCCGGTCTGATAGAGCGAGACGATGGAGCGGATGCCCTGGATGATGCCGCCGGTGGGGAAGTCCGGCCCCGGCAGGTAGTGCATAAGTTCGCCGATGCTGATGCCGGGCTGGTCAATGATGGCGACGGTGGCGTCAATCACCTCACCGAGGTTGTGCGGCGGGATGCTCGTGGCCATGCCGACGCCAATGCCGGTGGCGCCGTTGACCAGCAGGTTGGGGAAGCGCGCCGGCAGCACTGAGGGCTCAAGGGTCTTTTCATCGAAAGTCGCACGCATGTCCACCGTTTCTTTTTCGAGGTCGGCGAGGAGCTCTTCGGTGAGTCGCTCCATGCGACATTCGGTGTAGCGGTAGGCTGCGGCGGCATCGCCGTCAATGGAACCGAAGTTGCCCTGGCCGTCAACGAGCGGGTAGCGCATGGAGAAGTCCTGGGCCATGCGCACGAGCGTGTCGTATACGGCCTGGTCGCCGTGGGGATGGTAATTGGCGATGACTTCACCGACGACCTTGGCGCACTTGCTGTAGGCGTGGCTTTTGGTGAAGCCGAGCTGGCGCATGGCGTAGAGGATACGGCGGTTGCCGACTTTCAGTCCGTCGCGGACGTCGGGGATGGCGCGGCCGACGTTGACGCTCAACGAGTACTGCAAGTACGCGTTGTGCATGATGTCTTCAATGGCGTAGGGGATATCATTCTTGCTGATGCTCTCGCTGGTCACGGTCGCTTCGGCGGGGGGGACCGGCGTTTTGTTCAACTCATCACTCATGGTCTATACACCTTAACTATGCTGTTTGGCTGCAAAATGCGGGATTGTTGTGGGTGGCGAGGGGAGGTGCTGCGGGCGCGTCAGATATCAAGGTCCTTGACGCTTTCGGCGTGCATCTCGATGTATTCGCGCCGCGGTTCGACTTGTTCGCCCATGAGGAGGGAGAACATGCGTTCGGCCTCCACGGCGTCGTCCATGGTGACCTTGAGCATTTTGCGGCTTTTGGGGTCCATGGTGGTTTCCCACAGCTGGTCGGGATTCATTTCACCCAGACCCTTGTAGCGCTGGATGTAGAGACCTTGGCGGCCAATGTCGGTGATGCGGGTGTAGAGCTCCGCGAGGGTGGCCATGGGAGTGGCGCTGTCGCCTTGCAACATGTCAATCACCGGAGTTTCACCGGCGATGATGATGTCTTTGGCGGAGAAGCCGTGCTGCTGCAAGCGTTCGCCGAGTTCGCGGAGGTATTTGGCCTCGACGATGTTGACGATGTCGGTATCGAGCTGATTGGCGTCCTCATCGGCGCTGGTGGCGTCCTGTCCCTCGGCATTGGCTTCGCTGACGGGCGTGGCCGCGGTTGCAGCGCCCTGTCCCTCGGCCTCGGCATTGGTTTCGTGAGCGGGGCTGCTTTCGTCGCTTTGTTCTGGGGCCGGCAGGAGTCTTTCTTGAGCCTCGGCAATGATGCTGCGGGCGTGTTCCTCGTCTCGCGCGTAGTAGATGGAAATGGCGCCGTCTTTTTCGCGGATGGTGACCATGGCGATGGGGAAGGCGCCGAGCTCGCGGGCTTGTTGCATATATACTTGGGTATCAATGCCGTAGCGCAGGAGGTTGTTGCTCAGGCGGATGAATTCGCGCACAATCTGCACAATGTCGCTGGCCACATCGCCGGAAAGGACCTCGCCATTGTGGCGGCGGAGGCTGATGTCCTGCATGCCGAGATTGAGGAGGATGCCGTCAAGCTGATCTTCGCTTTCGACGTACTGCTCGTGTTTGCGGCGGGTGACTTTGAACAGCGGCGGCTTGGCGATGTACACATAGCCGGCCTCGATGAGCGGCTTCATCTGGCGGAAGAAGAAGGTCAGCAGCAGGGTGCGGATATGCGAACCATCAACGTCAGCGTCAGTCATGATCACGACGCGGTGATAGCGGGCCTTGCTGACGTCGAAGTCGCTTTCGACACCGCAGCCGATGGCAGTGATCAGCGAGCGGATTTCCTGGTTGTTGAGCAGCTTGTCCAACCGGGCTTTTTCGACGTTGAGGAGCTTGCCGCGGATGGGCAGGATGGCCTGGTATTTGCTGTTGCGGCCCTGTTTGGCGGAGCCGCCGGCGGAGTCGCCTTCGACGATGTAGAGTTCGGAGAGCGCGGGGTCTTTTTCCGAACAGTCGGCGAGTTTGCCCGGCAGCGCCGAGCCGTCGAGCGCGGTTTTGCGGCGGGTGAGTTCGCGGGCCTTGCGGGCGGCTTCCCGGGCGCGGCTGGCCAGGAGTGCCTTTTCGATGACTTGACGGGCGTCCTGCGGGTGTTCCTCGAAGTAGGTCGTGAGGGTATCGTAGACGATGGAATCAACAATGCCGCGGACTTCGCCATTGCCGAGCTTGGTCTTGGTCTGGCCTTCGAACTGCGGGTCGGGGACTTTGACGCTGATGACGGCGGTCAGCCCTTCGCGGACGTCGTTGCCGGAAACCGCACTCTCGTTCTTGAGGTTTGGCACGGCCTTGATGTAGTTGTTGATACTGCGAGTGAGAGCGCCTTGGAAGCCGGTGAGGTGTGTGCCGCCCTCAATGGTGTTGATATTGTTGGCGTAGCTGTAGATGATTTCCGTGTAGCCGTCGTTGTACTGCATGGAAATCTCGACCTCGATATTGTCGCGACTGGTCTGGAAGTAGATGATCTCATGCAGGGGCGCCTTGCCTTGATTGAGGTGCTGGACAAATTCCTTGAGGCCGCCCGTGAAGTGGAAGCTCTCTTCCCGTGGCGTTTCGCTCCGCATATCTTTGAGGGTGATGCGCAGGCCGGCGTTGAGGAAGGCCAATTCGCGCAGGCGGTTGGCCAGAATGTCCCATTTGAATTCAAGAGTGGAAAAGATTTTAGGGTCGGGCTTGAAAGTCACGATGGTGCCGCGACGCTGGCTGGGCCGGACGATGGTGAGCGGGCTGGAGGTAATTCCGCGCTCAAACTTGATTTGATGTTCAAAGCCGTCGCGCTCAATGCGCAGTGTCAGCCATTCAGAGAGGGCGTTGACACAGGACACGCCGACGCCGTGCAGGCCGCCGGAAACCTTGTAGGCGTTGTGGTTGAATTTGCCGCCGGCATGCAGCACGGTCAAAGCGACTTCACAGGCCGGTTTGCCTTCGACCGGATGCATGTCCACCGGGATGCCGCGGCCATCATCGGCCACTGAGACACTGTTGTCGAAGTTGATGACAACTTCGATGTTTTTGCAGTAGCCCACCAGGGCTTCGTCAATACTGTTGTCAACGACTTCATAGACCAGGTGATGCAGACCGCGCTCGCCGGTGTCGCCGATGTACATGCTGGGGCGGAGGCGAACAGCTTCCAAGCCCTCCAGGACGGTGATTTGATCGGCATTGTAAGCTGTGCCGTCAGCAGCTTGGACGTCGTTATGCTTGTCTGTGGGGGGATTGGTATTTTCTTCGGAAGCGACTGGGGGAACGGCATTTGCCGCTGAGGCGGGGGTAATGCCGGGATGGTCTTCGTTGGCCATGGAGATTCCTTCTCTGTACTAGTTGTCACTCGTCATTCTGAAAACTCGGCAAACATGCCCTTGCCGCAATACTCCCAGGGCTGTTGACTCCAGGAGCGCAAGCCGCCCGTGAGCAAAGAAAATAATATATCCGAAAAATGGCGTTTTTCGAGCTGGCAAGCGCGAATTTTGCAAGATTTTTACAATGAAAATTGCCGATAAGCGCAAAAAAACGCGTTTTTACGAAAAGAAGGCCTTTTCGGCAGGGGGGGGTGCCGGAAAGGCCAAAGGGGCAATAATTGGCGCGTGTGGCGATTTTGCTGACCGGCCTCACACCGCCGTTTTTTTATCCGCAGATTGCGCCGATTCCCGCAGATTATGGCGGCCTGTCTTGCCGCTGACGCGGCCATTCACGCCGCCGGGTTTTTCGCCGATTGGGGCAGATTGCCGCCTGATCCAACTGATTACGCCGCCGGATTGGCCTGATCCGTCCGATCCGTCTGATCCGTCTGCTGATCCGACAGATCAGACTGATCCACCCGAGAAAAGCCCTTTTTTATCCGCAGATTGCGCC
>JAAZKQ010000164.1 GCA_012799755.1 Lentisphaerota bacterium
ACACGAAGGATGATTTCCATTGCAAGACAACAGGAAGTGTCGGTTATCAATGGGTGACCGAATACATATTTTTCAAGTTGTGTTTATGCTTTTCACAGGCATAGCACCGATAATGCCGGCAGTCCACCGCCAGCTATCTCGGCGCAAAAAAGGAAGGTACCGTCGTCGTGGGCGCGCTCATCAGTTATAGGCTAGCGGGCAGCAGCTATCGTCCCGTCGTGCTCCATCTGCATCGGCGCTTCTTTTACCACGAGCGCAAGACGGCCCACAGCCACCCCGAGTATCATTTCATCCTCGTCAGCCAAGGCAAATGCGAACTCTTGCAGCCGCAACTGCCGCCTGTGCCTTGCCCTCTCAATTCGCTGATCATGATCAACCCGAACTATCCTCACACTTTCCACACGGATAGCGACGGGGTGGAGCACAGCTGCCTCATTTTCTCCTTGCAAGACGATAACGGCACTAAAGCCTGTAGCGAGTTGGGGCAGCTGCTGGATCCAGACATGCCCAAGGAATCCCTGCGCATTACCCATCTCAATGAAGTCAGCGCCGCAGCGCTGCTGCGAAGCCTCACCACCGCCATGCGCCTCCGGAAGCAAAACAGCAACAGCATCGCCGCCGATATCGCCCTTAACGAACTCATTATCCGTTGCCTGCGCCTGTCCTTCCCCAGCTTTTTCGCCCCCTCCTACAGTCTCGGTCGTAAAGAACAGCTCACCGCCCAAGCGCGCAGTTTCATTGAGCAACACATTGCCGACCCCGAACTCTCTGTCGCCATGCTCGCCAAACAGCTGGGGTTCCACCCCAATCACCTTAATAAAGTCTTTCGGGAGATCGAACAGATACCCATTGGCGAGTACATCATCACTCGTCGCATTCAACGCGCCTGCCAGATGCTGTCTGCCGGCCAGCGCGGCAAAGACGTCGCCAACCACTGCGGCTTCGCCTCCCAGAACTACTTCTGCCGGTTGTTCCGCCAGCGTGTCGGCGTGTCGCCATCGCAATTCCAGGAACAGGACACGACGTGGGAATAATTCCTGCGACAACCAACAGGGCTTCTCCCCCAGAATAAACAGGCCGTGTTCCCCACCAAGGGAACACGGCCTGTTTGCCTGTGTTGTGAGCCGGCGCGAGGCGCCGAGCCACCGCGTTGCTTATGCCTTCGCCTGCGCTTTCGTGCGCTTGGAAGTACCTTTCGTGGCATCGGCCTGCCCGCGACGGACAGCGTGATTGTGCCAAGCATTGATGAAGGAATTGGCGATGAAAATCGTCGAATAAGTACCCGTAATCATGCCGAAGAACATGATCAGGGCGAATTCAAAGATCGCGCCGCCGCCGAAGACAAGCAGCGAAATGACGACCAACATGGTCGTCAATGCCGTCAGCATGGTACGCCCCATACATTCATTGACCGCCATATTGATCAGTTCGTAGTAGCTCTTGTCCTTGTGAAGCCCCGACATCTCGCGAATACGGTCGAAGATAACAATCGTGTCATTCAGCGAATAGCCGAAGATGGTCATCAAGGCGGCCATCGCCGTCAAGGACAGCTGTCCACCACAAAGCATGAACAGTCCGCCGGAGACCAGCACGTCGTGGGCGACCGCGACCACGGCGGCCAGACCGTACCTCAACTCGAAACGGAAAGCCAGGTACACGATAATGCCCAAGGCGGATAGCAACCCCGCCAGTATGGCGTCATTGCGGAATTTCGCGCCGACGGCGCCGCCGACCGTATTCGTTTGGAGCAGGCTTATCTTCACTTCCGGGAAAGCCTGATCCAAGGCCGTGCTGAAAGCCGTGTAGTCCACTTCCTGAACCTGATCCTTCACCTTGACGATGGGCAGCACGATTTCCAGCAGCCGCTCGCCGCCTTGGCCACGCTTGTAGCCCACGCGCAAATTGTCGCCATAGCCCTGGCTATCCAGATAGTCACGCACTTCTTTCACATCCGGCGCCTCGCCGTCGCAAGTGTAGGCCAACTCGGTGCCGCCGGCAAAATCAAGACCAAACGCATCCTTGGTTTTGACTGTGCGGAAGCCAAACCACAGTATTGAAATCACACACAGGGCTATGGACACACGAATGGCGGGCTTGCTGTGCTTCAAATAGTCAATATTCAGGTTTTCGAGGAACTTGAAGCTCCGCATGGGCAAGGACTTGATGAGATTGCGCTGCACCAGCAGATCAAAAATGGCCCGTGTCATGAAAATCGCCGTGAACATGCTGGCAAAAATACCGAAGCTCATGGTGACGGCAAAGCCTTTCACGGAGCCACTGCCATAGCGGTACATGAAGAAGGCCGTGACCAGGGTCGTCAAGTTGGAGTCGAAAATACTGGTGAAAGCCCGTTCATAACCGGCCGTAATCGCATTGGCAATGGTCTTGCCGCGGTGAAGCTCTTCACGAATACGCTCAAAAATCAGCACGTTGGCGTCAACGGCCGTACCAACGGTCAACACCATGCCGGCAATGCCCGGCATGGTAATCGTCGCTTTCGTGAAGGCCATCGTGCCCAAAACCAACACCGTATTCACAACCAGGGCGCTGATGGCAATCAAACCCGCAAAACGGTAGTACCATGTCATGAAAGCAACCACCAGGATCATGCCAAGGATACCGGCCCAAGTGCCGCTGCGTATCGAATCAGCGCCCAGCGTCGGGTCCGTGCCGAACTCACTATCAATATTCACCGTCACCGGCACGTTGCCGGAGGCAATCACGCCGGACAGCCGCCGGGCCTCCTCAAAGGTGAAACTGCCGCTAATCTCTGCCTGGCCGCCAGTGATCGCCTCGCGAATACTCGGCGCGCTATACACCACGCCGTCAAGCACAATCGCCAAGCGCCGACCGACGTTCTTGCCCGTCACATCCGCAAAGGCCCGCGCTCCGCGGCTCTTGAAACGCAAGCTGATGGACCAGTTGCCAAACTGGTCAACGTTCGGAAAGGCCTTGTCAACATCTTCGCCGCGAATACGCTCCGGCGTCTTCTCAATAAAGATGACCTGTGTCATCATTTCGCCTTGGCGCTCGCTTTCAATCTCCTTGCGAACCAAGCCCTGCGGCGTACGGAAGTTTTGACGATCCTGCATGTACTGGCTGGTCAGCTCATCGCTGTTCTCGGCAACCAGGTGAAACTCAAGCTTCGCGGCCTGCTTGATCGTCATGCGAATATCCGACTTGTCCGCCTCGTCAACACTGGGCATGCGCACCGATATGGTATTTCTGCCCGTCGCCTTGATCTCCGGCTCAGTCACCCCGAGGGAGTTCAAGCGATTGTCCATGATCACCAAAATGCGGTCACGGATGTCCTCGACCTTCTCGCCCTTGGGCACCTCCTTCTCATTGAAGCCCAGCACAAACTCCGTGCCGCCCTGCAAGTCCAAGCCCAAGCGCAACTTGCCGGCGGATTTCATCCGCACATAGCGCAAGATGGTCTTGTTCGACGCTTTCGCTTGGAAAGGCACGCTGACAAAATCACTCAGGTTGATTCGGTACAAATCGGCGTCACCCTGAGCGGCACGCTCCAAGGCCTTGTAGCCCGAAATATCCGGGTCTTCGCTGCGAGCGCTCGCCACTCGCTGCATGAGCACATCATAATCCTTGGCCTTCACCCACGCTTCGTAATCCGGTGATGCGCGCAACTCCGAGTAGCTCTTTTGCAAGGCCTTGTACTCTTCGCTGTCCTTGTCCTCCATGGCATCAAGCTTCGCCTTCAGCTCGTCGGGATTAGCGATCTTCAACACATTCTGGGCCCGTGCCTGCAAAGCCGACAACCGCCGCGCACTCATACGCTCAAATTGACTTAGATAATCCTTGTCGCGAATGGGAAACATGGCCCACAGCAAGCTCACGACCACCACGATGATGATGGCCCAGCGAATGATCAGGGACTTTTTCATAAACTCCTCATGCTCCTAGGGGTTCTTCCAAATTATGCTTTGTCAAATGCCGAAATGTTATGGCGAGCGCCGATGGCGCTACGCTCAGTCTTTTTTCTCGTCGTCCAAGGTCGTCGCTACTGCGCTGCGGACAAGCTCAATGTCCACGCGCTCGGCCACCGTGAGCTTCACCGTCTTTTCGTCCACGCGGGAGATCGTGCCGATAATACCACCGCTGGTCATCACGCGGGTGCCGACAGTAAGCTTCTTGAGCAACTCCTGGTGCTCCTTCTGCTTCTGCTGCTGGGGTCTGATCATCAAAAAATAAAGAATGCCCAGCAAAGGCACCATCATCAAAAACTGAAAAGCGATGCCGCCGCCCGCCGACGGCTGGGCCTGCGCAAAAATACCAATGGCCTGCTGCATCATGTGTTCCACAATCTGCTCCGTACTTCTTGTTGCTCCTCACCTTACTGAACAATACCCCATGCCCACAGGGCAAAATGGGGAAACAGGGGAAAAATACGAAACAAGAAATGTACTGCCTGCGCGCCAACTTGCAATCACAATCACCACCGACTCCAGGCCAAGTCGGTTGATTTCTGCCATTCTATGCTTACTTTTATTCTTTTGTATGCCATGCCTTGTCAACACCGCCCGGCAAGACGCCGACGCACCCCGTCACCTAGCCAATGGCGACCATTGCCTTCAGCGCTCGGCGCTTCTCCACGAACCTCTTGCCGCTCTCCCGTACATGAACTGCATCTACCGAAAGAAAGGCCGTGCCGATGCTAAGCGAACGCTTATATCTCGTCAAAAATGAGGCCGGTGAAGAAATGGGCCCGGTCAATCAGGATACCCTCGTCGCCTGGGCCAAAGACGGCAAAATCACCCCCGGCTGCAAAGTCCGCTCGACCCTTATTCCCCAATGGGGCGCCGCCGGCAGCGTTGATTTTCTTAAGCCATTTATCCTCGCCCAGCAAGAAACCGCCATCAGAAAAAAGCAAAACAGCCTTGTCAATATCATCAAACGGCGGATTTTTTTGCGTGCTGAAAACATCATGACCAACAGCGGTCTGGTGAAAGTCCGCCCGGAAACCTATCCCAGCGCCAGTCTTCTGCTACGCTATATGGCCGGGCTGACCGACACTCTCCTCATGATCCTACTCGCCGCCGCCATTTCCTACCTCTTCACCCTCCTTTTCCGCCACGGCGTCTTCGGCAAGGAGCTGGTGTTCTACGTCGGCTTTGGCGTCTTCTGGGTCCTCTGCCTACTCTACTTCACGCTCACTATCGCCTATTGCACCCAGACCCTCGGCCAGCGCTCTTGGGGAATCTTCCTGATCAAACAGGACGGCCAGCCCTTCTGGGCCGGACGAGCCTTCTTCTACACTATCTTCATGATCCCCCTGGGCATCTTCAGTGCCCTCTTCGTCCTGACCGGCGAGAAAAAACTCAGCGCCCAGGAGCATCTCACCGGAACCCGCATGGTCAGAATCAAGCTCATCAGCAAAAAACAACGCTAGTCATGCCATCCGCAGACCACGACTCAGCGCAAGTGAGCACGCGGCGCCCATTGTCGCGCCGACGCCTTGGCTGCATTCTCTCGGCCTATTTCTGTCGCGAATTCATTCTGCCGTTGTTCTGCGCCCTGCTCGCCTTCGCCGTCTTGTTCCTTATCAATGACGTCTTTGACGACCTGCCGGACTTCCTCAATCAAGACCTTCCCAACAGCGTCGTCGTGCGTTATTTCCTGGCCAAGCAGCCCGCCAATCTCGTCAATGTCATACCTATCTCCGTGCTGCTCGCAGCCAGCTTCATGACCATGATGATGGGCAAGAACAACGAATTGACCGCCATGCGCGCCGCCGGTCTATCCCTCGGCGCCTGCGCCTGGCCAGTATGGTTGGTGGCCGCCATTATGTGCCTCGTAGTGTTTGCCATCGGCGAATCCTGGGGGCCGGCCGGCGCCAAGGCCGCGCAGGATATTCGCCGACAATGGATTGACAAGGACGACGACCGCATCACCCACGTCGCCTTCGCCAACGCCCGGGAAAGACGGGATTGGTTCATCGAAGAACTACAGCAGAGCGACAAAGCCCAAGGCATCATCGTCCGCCAATACCGGCCCGATGGCAGCACCGACTGGGTACTCAACGCCGGTAGCGCTGAATACCACGAC
>JAAZKQ010000165.1 GCA_012799755.1 Lentisphaerota bacterium
CCTGGGGTTGCGCCCGTGGCGCAACCCCAGGGAAGCCCCCACCCGAAACAGCACGCTGAAGGCGTGCCACATAGCAAGTATGGACAAGATGGACAGCACATACCGTTGTCCATAGCGTCCATATTGTTCATACTGTCCATAGTCCCGTGGCTTACAAGCGGCGCTCAGGTGCACGAGGCGGCTGGCGGGGTGTGCTCGAAAGCGGCTGGAAGCCGCTTCTACTCTGCCGGCAAACAGGCGCTTGGGGCGGCTGGCGAAAACAACGGGCGCCAATAAACAAGCCCTCGCAAATTGCCCGCGGCAATGCTTCCGGGCCATTGGCAATCCGCCGAGGGTGAAACTATCTTCCGTGACGTACGCGCATGATGCGTATACAATGACGCTCCGCCTCCTCAAAACCTTATGGAAAGACGGCATGGAACTCGGCATCAATCTCGGCTATGTGCGCAAACAGCGCGGGAATCCCCAGGGGCGGTCTTTTGCAGAGGCGCTGCAACTCTGTCGCGAAGCCGGCTTCACGCAGTTGGACTATCTCAGCGAGCTCGGCGATGACTGGGAACAAGTAGCTCATCAGCGCCGCGAGGAAATTGAGCGACAGGGCCTCGTTGTTCATCAGTCCCACTGTCCATTTTTCCGCTATCAACAGGATGGCGCCGGGCGCTTCGCCCGGATTGCCCCGCGCGCGGTTCGCGCGGCGGCAATTCTCGGTGCGCAGTTCCTGGTGGTTCACGCCGATGAATATCGGGTCACCGATCGCTTTGAGCAGGCGGAAATTCTCAATGCCACCTATGACTACCTCGCGCCTATTGTGGACTTGGCCAAAGAGCTGGACATTCGCATTGCCGTGGAAAATCTCTTTGAAGACGGTTTCGGCCCGCAAGTCAATGGCCGCTCACGTTACACCTCGACCATTGAAGAATTGCTGGCGGTCATTGACCGCTTCAATGATCCGGTGGTCGGCTGCTGCTGGGACTTTGGGCATGCCCGCTGCTCCTACGGCGATGGTCAACTCACGGCATTGCAACAGGTCGGCTCGCGCCTGTACTGCACCCATGTCCACGACAACACCCATAACAAGGACCTCCATCTGCCGCCGTTTTTCGGTGGCACCGACTGGGAGGCGCACATGCGCTATCTGCGTGACAGCGCCTACTCCGGCAATTTCACCTACGAATTCGTATATGGCTCAATCCCCGACGCTCTTTTGCCCACCTATCTGAACATCGCTCAACAAACCGGTCGCTATCTCCTTGCCCTCGCCCAGTGAGCTATGCCCAATGCGCCATGCTCCCTGCCAACTTGTCCAGCCCGATGCCCAAAGCATGGGCTTGTCCGCTATCGAAAAACTAGAGAAAGGAACGACAATGCTCTCAGCAGGTTTCGCACGACTCGACATTACGCCGCCCTTTGGTGTCTTCATGCAGGGCTACTACAGCGAACGCCGCGCAAGTGGCATCCGCGATCCGCTCTACGTGAATGCCGTTGCGTTCAGTGACGGCGAACGCAGCGCCGTCGCCCTCGTCTTCGACATTATCGGCATCAACCAGGCGGAGTGCGCCATCTGCCGTGAGACGGTGGTCAAGCGTACAGGTCTGCCGCCGGAAGCAGTGTTTATGGCTTGCACCCATACACACACCGGCCCCGCGGTCTATGACGGCCTGTATCCCAAGGACCCCCTCTACAATGAAATGCTTTTCCGCAAAGTGGCGGACGCGGTCGCGCTGGCAATAGCGGACCTGAAGCCGGCAAGTGTCGGCATCGCCCGCAATACCTTGAAGGACATCGCCTTCATCCGGCGTTTCCGCATGAAAGACGGTACGACGCGCACAAACCCTGGCCGGCGCAACCCAAATATCGCCGGGCCCATCGGCACGCCTGACGAAAGCGTCCAGCTAGTCCGCATCACCCGTGAAAATGCCCCCGATATCCTGTTGGTGAATTTCCAAGTCCACCCCGATGTAATCGGCGGCAACCACTTCTCCGCAGACTTCCCGGGCTTTGTACGCACGTCGCTGGAGCGCACTCTGGATAATGTCCATTGCGTGTATTTCAATGGCGCACAGGGCGACACGAACCACATCAACGTCAATGCCCCCGAGTGGGACAAAAATAGCGGTTACGAGCATTCCAAGCACATGGGCCGCAGCATTGCCGGCGCCGTCTTGCAGGTCTACGGCAAGACCGAGGCAGTCCCAGGAGACAAGGTCGTCTTTGCGCAGCGCATGATCAAGGTGCCCTCCAGCCGTGTCGGCGCGGAGCTGGTGCGGGAGGCGGAGAAGATCATCGCTCTGCATGAAGCAGGACGCGATGCCGAAATCCCGGAAACCGGCATGGGCGTCACCACCGTCGTCGCCGAAGCCTACACCCGCAAACGCTTGGAACATGGCCCGGACGAACTCCCGCTCCACCTCTGCGCGCTGGCCTTCGGCGACGTTGCCATCACCGGCGCCCCCGGTGAGCCCTTCACTGAGATTGGCCGCAGTGTCAAGGCCGCGTCGCCCTTCGCAATGACCCTGTATTGCTGCTGCGCGAATGGCTCCGAAGGCTATTATCCCATGCGAACGGCTTACGACGAGGGCGGCTACGAAGCGCGCAGCTCCAAATACGGGGCAGGTGTCGCCGAGGTCATCATTGAACAGGGCAGCGCTCTGCTGCGTGAGCTGAAAAAATAACATCCGTCGCCGCCCTTCGTGGCGCTTGCTCATTCTGCGGCGGGCCGTGGCGTTGTCCGTAGCATTGTCACGCAG
>JAAZKQ010000166.1 GCA_012799755.1 Lentisphaerota bacterium
AATCGGACTTGCCGGGCCGCATTCACGCTCGTCACAACCGTGGCTTGAACGTGGGCTATCTGGATGGGCACGTGGGGGCGGTGACCGGCCTGGCAGTAGCCGGCAACGCCCGATTTCTGGGTATCGCTTGGTCGAGCGTGCCGGCGGCCATCAGTTGGTGACAGGCCATTTTGCAAACAGCGTTCTGCCAATTCACAAGAGAAAACAAGAGGTGTCGCATGGTTAGCAAGCTGAGATTTACCCTGATTGAATTGCTGGTGGTGATTGCGATCATTGCCATTTTGGCGGCGATGCTGCTGCCGGCTCTGGCGAAGGCGCGTGAGAAGGCGCGGGCGATCAGCTGTGTGAGCAACATGAAGCAGCTGGGCGTAGGGATGATGATGTATATGCAGGACCACGATGACCGCATGGTGCGCTACTACTGGGACGGATCGGCCTGGGTGCCGCCCAATGCCGATGGCGGCTTTCGCGTACCGCTGAATCCTTACGTTGGCGACGACAAAATCTGGTTCTGCCCCTCGGCGAGTGCGAAGGTGACGAATGTCGGCTCCAACTATATCTACAGCGTGAGAGGGAGCGACGCGACGATCAAGCAGAGGCCCTCGGAGGGCATTATCTTTGCCGAGCGGGTGCGCCCGAGTACGACTACCTGGGGGATTGATGGACCAAGCCAGGTCGAGCCTAATTTTGCCGCCACCAATACCAATCTGCGCCTGGCTTTCCCCCATAATGACATGATCAACCTGACCTTTGCGGACGGTCATGTGGGCACGCAGAAAGTCGGTTCAGTGACGTATTCCAAATTCTACTACACAGGTAACTAAGGGCCATGAAAGCGGAGCGGGAACGCGAATACGGCGAACAGCCGATTGACGCCTTGATGCTCGAACTGGATTTGAGCAATGACGACTTGGTCTGCGCGTCAACGGAGCAGGTGACGCACAAGATGGTCTCGAAAGCTCGCAAGGGCCGTTGGCTGACCATGACCGTCAGGCAGAAAGTCTTGCGGGCTTTCAACGCCGCCAGCGGCCAGAATGTCGCCTTGGACGCCTTGTTCAACTACCGCTGAGGCGCTACGGCTCAGCGCCTGATACGCCGAGTATTTCACGCCAGTTTCCGATTCGGAGACTGGCGTTTTCATTGTCGAGGAGGCCGATTTCTCCCTGGAGTTTCCAGGCGGGGATGATGTTGCAACTGCGACCGCCGGGTAGCTGCCAGCTGCCGCCGAGGTGGAAATGCCCCATGAAGATATGCTTGCAATCATCATTGAGGATGGTTGCGGCCCAGTCGAGGATGGTCTTTTCGGGGATAAAACTGACGATGCCGCGCGCCTCGCTGCTGAAGTGGTTTTTTGCCCAATGGGCGATGGCAGGCCCCCATGGCGCATAGCGGAAAATGAGCTCACCGAGGCGGCTCTTGGAGATGCGGTGGAGGACGCGGTGGCCAATGAGGTTGCATTGGATGAGGTCGCCGTGCAGGAAGACACTGTGACCAAGCCGAAAGCTTAATACGGCGCTGTCACTAAAGGACTGGCGGTGGAGATTGGCGACGTGGAATTCGTGATTGCCTTCAATGAAGACGATGCGGCGGCGCTCCTTTTCCCGTCGGCACCAGGCGAGGAATTCTTGGCAGTGGGGGTCTTCGTAGCGGGGCATGGCGATCCACAATTCAAGGATGTCACCGAGGAAGATGACGTCGTGATTGCTGGCCGCGATGGCTTGGAGCATGGCGCGGAAATCGTTTGCGCGGGGATTGTGGGAGTGGATGTGGGCGTCGGTGATAAGGATGATCATGCTGGGTAAGCGGTCAGCGATTGATAACAGACATTTTTTATCCGCAGATGTCGCAGATTAGCGCAGATTTTTTTGAGAGTAGGCTGCTTGGTGTAGGAAGACCAGTGTGTTTGCGTTTTCCTGTCGCCTCTTTGGTTTTCAGCGCTGAATGCGCAAAACATACCAGCCCAGGGCAAGCCGCGCTGAAAGT
>JAAZKQ010000167.1 GCA_012799755.1 Lentisphaerota bacterium
GCTGCAAGCCCGCAGCACGGCCGGGAAATAAGCGTGGATGCTGCCGCAGAACGGACAGGAAACAGGTGCTTGTCCACAATGTCCACCCTGTCCACAATGTCCACTTTATCAAAGAGTGACCGCTTACACGGCTCTACCGCTATAACCGGTCACGCATTGATACTCGTGCCCGACCGGAGTAGAAGCCACCTTCCTGACATGCCCCGCCAGCCACCCCTATACAAAAATTTCCGTGTATTCCGTGTATTCCGTGGTTTAAAAACCGTTTGGAACTGATGGAGTGTTGTCCAATGGGTGATCGGTTACCCACCGCTTTTTCGAACCAAGCGGTTCCCATTTAACGCTTCAGAATGTATGTTAGGTTTTTTCCTGTAGCAGTTTTCCGCAATCCTCTCACGCGCACCCAGAAAGTAGTGAACATGGCACTTGTCTATCCCTTTGCCGCCGTCATGCCCGCACCAGGCCGCGCCGCCGATGTCGCCACCCTGCCCTATGACGTCATGAACCGCAGCGAAGCCGCCGCAATGGCCGCCGGCAAGCCTGACAGCTTCCTCCGCGTCACCCGCTCTGAAATTGATCTCCCCGAAAACCTGTCGCCCTACGCCGACGCTGTTTACGCCAAGGCCAAGGAGAACTGGCTGGCCCTGCGCCAAAACACCCTCGTCCAAGACAGCAAGCCCGCCTATTACGTCTATTCGCTGGTCATGAAGGGCCGGCGCCAGACCGGCGTTGCCGCCGCCGCCGCCGTTGATGACTACGACCGCAATGTCATCCGCAAACACGAAAAAACCCGCAAGGAAAAGGAAGACGACCGCACCCGTCATATCAGCACCCTCCGCGCCCAAACCGGGCCGGTCTTCCTCACCTATCGCGATAGCGACGCCATCAACGCCATCGTCGTCAAGACCATGCAGGGCACGCCGCTTTTCGATTTCACCGCCAGCGACGGCGTCCGCCATAGCGGCTGGCGCGTCAGCGACGACGCTTGCGCCGCGCTCCAGAATGCCTTCGCCAAGGTACCAGTGCTCTATATCGCCGACGGGCATCACCGCGCTGCCAGCGCCAGCCGCACCCGTGCGCTCCTGGCCGACCAGGGCCAAATCGGCAGCGCTGATCGTTTTCTCACTGTCATCTTCCCCGCCGGCCAACTGCAGATCCTTCCCTACAACCGCCTGGTCTTCGACCTCAATGGTCGCAGCGATGAACAATTCCTCAGCGACATCAAGGCCGTCTGCACGGTCAGCCAGGCCAGCCAGGCCGAGCCCGCCGGCGTCGGTATCGTTCACATGTTCTTCCAAAAACGCTGGTGGACGCTTGATCTGCGCGCCAAGGTCGCAGCCGCCACCACGGCCATTGACAAGCTTGACGTCAGCATCCTGCAAGCGAACATCCTTCAGCCCATCCTCGGCATTGACGATCCGCGCACCAGCCAGCGCATTGATTTTGTCGGCGGCATCCGCGGCACCGGCGAGCTCGAAAAACGCGTCAACAGCGGCGAGGCCAAAGTCGCCTTTGCCATGACGGCGACCACCGTCGAGCAGCTTATGGCCATCGCCGACGCCGACGCCATCATGCCGCCAAAATCAACCTGGTTCGAGCCCAAACTCCGCGACGGCCTCTTCGTCCACAGTATCTGAGCAGCCAACTTGAAGTAAACGCGGGCGTTCTTCGCTGAACCCCACCAACCCAACAGGACTTGACATGCATATCCAAAACGGCCAGATCTACCTCGAAAACGTCCCCGTCACCCTCCTGGCAAAGACCTATGGCACGCCCACCTACGTCTACGAAGAAACGCGGATACGGGACAATTTCCGCCGCGCCCTCAACGCCTTCCGCAAAAATTATGACGACTTCCGTTTCTTCTACGCCATCAAGGCCAACAACAACCTCGCCGTCGCCAACATCCTCCGCCAGGAAGGCGCCGGCATTGACGCCGCCAGCGTCAATGAAATCCTCCTCGCTCAGAAGCTCGGCCTCGGCGGCGAAGACGTCATGTTCAGCGGCAATTTCCTCTCCGACGACGACATCCGTCAAGGCTTGGAAAGTGGCGTGATCTTCAACTTGGATGACATCGCCCTGTTGCCTCGCGTCCTGAAATTCGGCACGCCGGATATGATCTCCTTCCGCGTCAATCCGGGCTATGGTCAGAGCGAAGTCGGCGATTTCGTCACCAACGCCGGTCCCAATGCCAAGTTCGGCATCCATCCCGACCATGTGATGGACGCATACCGCCAAGCCAAGGCCGCCGGCATCAAGCGCTTCGGCGCCCACATGATGCCCGGCTCCTGCATCCGCGACCCCGAGTACTTCCGCTTCATCACCACCCTGCTGATGGACATCATCGGCAAGGTCGGCAAAGAACTCGACATCAACTTCGAGTTCATTGATCTCGGCGGCGGTCTCGGCATACCCTACAAGCCCGGCGATCACAAGCTCGATATCGAGCAGGCCGCCGCACTCGTCGCCGGCGTCTTCCGCGAAAAGATCGCCGAGTATGGGCTAAAGCCGCCGCGGCTGATGATGGAGCCCGCCCGCTATTTCGTCGGCGACGCCGGCTACATCCTCGGCACGGTCCATGCCATCAAGGACAGCTACTCGCGCATCATCGGCACCGACGTCAGCATGAACACCCTGGCCCGGCCGGCCATGTACGGCGCCTACCACCACATCTACGTCAATGGCCGGGAAGACGAAGCCCGCAAGGCTGTCGGTCTCTGCGGCCAAGTCTGTGAAAACACCGACTTTTGGGTCCGCGACCGCATGCTGCCCGAAGGCATCGCCCTCGGCGACATCATCGTCATCGAAAATGCCGGCGCCTACGGCTACGCCATGAGCTACCAGTACAACGGCCGCCTCAAGCCCGCCGAAGTGCTCGTGCGCGGTGATCAGCACTGGCTCATCCGTGAACGCGAAACCATTGACGACCTGGTGCGCAATGTCACCGTGCCCGAACACCTGATCTGAGCACGGCATGCGCAAGGAGCGCAGCGGCAGCAGCGCAGCAGCAGAAAGGAGCAACACATGATCATCGTCCGCCGTGCTTTCATTCGCTCAATTCTGACGCTGTGCCTGGCTGCCGCGCTCATGCCCTGGCTCGCCACCGCTCAGGAAGCAGATGATGTGGCCGACGCCGGCGATCCTGCTGCCGCGCCGCAAACGCGCGTCATCAATTCACAGGAAGTAAACGCTCTCTACATGATGTGCAAGGGCGCTGAAACGCTTTACTGGCATCCTTTCCAACAGAAAGTCCTCTACGCCCCCAAACTACCGTTGTTCTCGCCGTCTCAAGCAAGCGGCACCTTGGCTACGTTGCGGGCAAAAGCCCTGCATGTGGTCGAAGGCAAGGGGCTGATGATCAACAGCCAAGGCAAGGACTACCTGGTTATCTGCGATGATCCCGCCGCACCGCTCTACAACAACAACATATTCGTCGGCGTCGTCTCTCCGCGTGGCAGCGATTTCGCCTTCACCACCGAAGACAACCGCGAAATGACCCTGCCCATCCTGGACCTCTGCGACAAGGCCAGCCGCGAGGTCTTCAACACCTTCATGCTCCAAGGCGGCAGCGTAACCCTGCAAGTGCCCCGCAAAGTCGCCACCGAAGTCCCATGCAAAAAATGCAAGGGCAGCGGCAAGCTCGGCAAAGACACCCGGGAAACCATCACCTGCAAATTCTGCGGCGGCGCCGGCCAAGTCGAAGGTCTCAATAACACCCGCCGACGCTGCGCCGGTTGCGGCGGCACCGGCAAAAGAGGCATCGGCCAAGACCTCCGCAGACAATGCGGCGATTGCGGCGGACACGGCAAATACGACGAAATCACCTTCGTCAACGAAGACCTCACCTTCACCGTCGGCATGGAATAACGCAAAGGAACCGTTCAAAAATTAAGGCAACAGTTCTGGAATTATTCCAAACTATTTTTCGGGCACTTCCCGGTTTTAGGAAAACGGCATATCTCGGCTCTTCTCGGGTTTGCAAAAAAACAGAGGCATCTTGGGTAGGAACTCAGGATTTACTGGTAATGTGCAAAATCTTGTGATGAACACTTGTAGGTCTGCGAGCTACCGTATCTCCTCCAAGCTTATCTAGTCCAAGGTTCCCCGCCAAGGTCGCGCCACCCCAAGTAAGGATAAATAGGCAGGTGGTTGCGAAAGGAAGACACGTAAGCACCCTGAAGCCGGCAAGGCCGCTGCAATTCTCTCATTGAGCCTGACCTTAAAGTTGTCGAACTATGCTTTTTTGCCGACCTCAGGGCGCCAGGAACAGCTCATTCAGATGCCGCAGGCGCTCCGGGTATTCCGTCCAGCTGGGGTCTTCCGGCGCCGAGGTCGTACGCAACGTGCAGCCCCAGAACCCCAGCTTCTTCATGGTCAGTATGGCGTATTCAATGATCTCCCAGTACGCGTCCGATTCCTCCTCCCAGCGCATGCTGTTCGCCGCGCAGTAAGACGCGGCCTCGCCCATCACCAGCGGCACATCGCCAACGACTGTCCGCCGTTGCTCAATGAAGCACTGCGCCCAGTCGTCCACCCGGTCCTTGTACACCGCCACGTCGGCAGCCAACTGCTCGCTGAGCATGGCTTCCAGTTCCGGGAGAGCGGCCTCATCAAGATTACTGTAGAGCCAGACGCGCCGCGTCCAGTCCAAACTGGTTGGCGCCCTGTCCGCCCGGCTCGCCGCAATGTCGTTCAGAGAAATCATGGGCTTCTTCAGGAAACGGCGGATTTTCGCCAAGGACTCGCTGTTCTCGGGATCAGTCTGCCTGCCCGATAACAAGTCCTGCTCGAACAGGCTATAGCTGCGCGACCAGATGTAGTACCTGTGGGCATTCCAGACCTGCATATTCCTCGGGAAAAGCTCCGCCGGAACATAGGGTGTACAGGTGTCGAACGCAAAAAGATGTCCCGGATACTTCTCATGCAGGAAGGCCAAGGCTTTCTCGTGGTAGTCCCTTTGCTGTGCCTGCAAGGCCCTGTCCTTGCAGCCATAACCCATCGGCGGCAAACCATCCACCTCGTTGAAGATTTCGGAAAAGGCCAACTGCGAGTCCAAACCACGGGCCGCCAGCTCATCAATGATGTAACCCAGGAGTTTGGCGAAGGCCATGTAGCGTTCCTCATAGGACAGTTTCTTCCACTGCTCATCGTGCGCGGCAGACGCAAACCAGTAAGTGTGCAAATAATACCAGCTGGACAAAATGACATAAATGCCATGACGACGCGCCGCCTCAAACAAGGCCAGAATCGCCTCCATCACATCAAAACGACCTCCACCCGTGGTCACCGACATCTGCCGGATCAACTGACTGTAACCGGGAAAGGGGTCCAGCAACTCCACCACGCCCAGACGCCGTCCGGACAAGTCATGGCAAAAACCCGCGCCACTGTCCATGCGGATGCAATTAAAGCCGCGCTCCTTCAACTCCAGCATCCGGCGATCCAGGTCGTGATAGACATTGCCCGGCTTGCCGCACATAAAACCCCAGATCCAGAACGATATCGTCAACCGCTCAGGCAAAGCCTTGAAACGCTCACTCGTCAGATTCGCCATCTTGCCGTCCTCCTTGCTCACCTAATCCGTCATCATGACAAAAAAATCCAGTAGGGGAAAACTCCCCTCAAGGTAGCCCGCGCTGCGCGTTTCGCAACGCCAGGCGCAAGCCATTTCAGGCCGGGAATGTAGCCGGTCACCGATTGATAATTGTTGTTCCCGCAAGCTACTATGGACAATATGGACAATATGGACAGTATGGACGGCGAGCGAGCAGGTGTTGTCGTCCATCGTGTCCATATTGTCCATGTTGCGCCGTAGGCGCTTAACCATGCTTAACCCCAGC
>JAAZKQ010000168.1 GCA_012799755.1 Lentisphaerota bacterium
ACGAAGGATGGGTTGTTGTCCAATGAGTGACCGCTTACCGCCGCTGTAAGCGGTCACTCATTGATATTCGCAGTACAGTCGGGAAACAGGCGTGCTTGGTGCTGTTTGCGGGGTCATGTCACGCTGCGGGCTACAAGCCCGCAGTACAGCCGGGAAACAGGCGCTATCTTGGTAAAAGTGGACAAGACAGATAGCCGTGGACAACATGTGCCATCGTCCATACCGTCCATAGCGTCCATAACAGCTGACAGAAACAACAATTATCAATGGCTGACCGCTTACGGCTGCCTGGTCAATAAAAAAAGAGCATGATGCGTTGTTGCATGGAAGTAGGGCTTGAAGAGCGGGGAGTGTGCAAGCTAATGGCTGGTTTTTGGTCAGGAGGGGATGGTGCTTGGAAGGCGGCACGCCAAGCCCGGCGCGAATGTCGTTGTCAGTACGCCATGAAGATCAACAAAGGCAAGCATGAGCATACTTGAGCAGAGTGGTTATATCAATGTGTCAGGGCGGGCCATTTACGGCACGCATTATCTGCCGGCCGAGATGCCGCTGCGTGCAGCTTTGCTGCTGGCCGAGCCCTTCGGCGAAGAGAAGCGCTGCGCGTTCCGCATGCTCGTGCGTCTGGCGCGACAACTCGCCGCGCGTGGTGTGGCCGTCATGCGCTATGACGCCGGCGGCACCGGCGACAGCGCCGGTAAGCACAGCGAAGCCGAATGGCGGCATTGGCAGGACGAACTGGCTGCGCAAATCGCGCTGGCCCGCGAATTGCCCGGCAAACCGCCGCTGATGCTCGCGGGTGCCCGCGCCGGCGCCTTGCTGGCAGCCGAGGCCGCCGCGCGTAGCAGCACCGATGGTGACGGCATACAGGCGCTGATCCTGCTTGAGCCGCTCCTCAGCGGCGACGAGCTCCTGCGTGATCTCGAACGGCGCCAGAAGATCAAGGATATGATGAGTGGCGGCGCCAAAAATGCCGCTGCCACTGAGCTTTGGGCAGCCAACCAAGCGGCTGATTTCGGCGGCTTCATGGTGGGCCTGGCCATGGCCGAGCAACTCCGACGCGCCCAGCTGTTGACGAGCGTCGCCGCCACGCCCGCAGATTGCGCGCTACAGCTGCTGCGGGTCTCCGGCGCGAAGAATTTCCCCCCGGCCTGGCAGGACTTGGTTGCGGCGGTGACGGCTCGTGCGGGCAGTTCCGCCGAGGTGATAGCGGACAAACCCTTCTGGGGGCAGCTTGATTATTACGAGTCGGATGTCGTTATTGACGCCGTCACGGCTTTTGTTGCAAGTCACATGGTTTAACCTGGATGAGGTCAAAATGTTTCGTTTTTGTACTGCGCGAGTAGTTTCGCTATTGGCAGCGTTTTCTTTGCTGTTGCCGACGCTGTTTGCGGGCGACACCGTTCGTCCCGGCCTTGAGGACATGGAATCCTGGTCGGTGCGGGTGGCGTCTGAAGAAACCGCATTGGTAATGGCGCTGAAGGAGCCGCTGCTGGCCGGATTGGATGTGGAAGCGGCCCTGCAAGACTGGTTTGACGGTCGCTTGCTGGACAGCCAAGGCAAAAAGGCCGAGGCGCTGCTGAAATGGCAGGAAGGCATGGGAAAATTGTCTGCCTTGCAGCCCTTGCCGCAGCCACAGTGGGAGGGGATCCCTGATGCGAGCTTCACGGTCCTGGCCGAGTTGCGCATGGGCGCTTTCCCCAATGTGGCAGTGCAGGTCGTGCAGTGGACGGTGGACAAGCTCAAACAGTACGGCGTGCTCCTGTTCCCCAAGGAACGACCAGCAGACGCCGAATATCCGTTGATTCTATACTGCCACGGCGCGGCTTTCGGCATCCCCAATAGCTTCTGCCTGTGGTTGGCGGAGTTGGTGGAGCAGGGCTATGTGGTCATTGGCCCGGCCATGCGCGGTGAAGACCTCTTCCAGCTGCAGATGACCATCAATGGCCAGATACTCAAATGTGAAGGCGAAATCGAGAATCTCGACGGCGAGGTCAATGACTGCCTTTCCATGCTCAGCGCGGCCTGGAAATTGCCCTATGTGCGCAAGAACGAGTTCGCCATGATCGGCCACAGCTTCGGCTCCGGCGCCGGACTGCTGACGGCGGCGCGTGCCGGCGACAAGGCCAAAGCGGTGGTGAGTTACGATGCGTGGCTGGTCAACCCGCAACGCTACTACTGGGACCGCATGGCGCGGGGCGCCAATAACTGGCTGTCATGGGCGGACTTCTGCAACCAGCCCGTGGCGGATCAGTTGCGCGGACTGATGACACGCAGCATCGTTCATAACGCCTGGCGCCTGCAATGCCCACTGCTGCTCTTCATGGGCGATGCCTACGACGGCAGCGTCTTCCATCTCAGTCACGCCGATCTGCGCCGGGAACTGGACAAGCACGGCAAAAAATACCAATACGAGCCGGTACCCAAGGGCGACCACAACTTCGTCCTCCGTATCGGTAGCGAGCCGGCACTTTATGCGCTGAAAAAACAACGGGCCTTCCTCAACACACACTATCCACCATTGGCAAACAAGAACGCGGCTGCTGCGGCGGTCGGTGTGGGGCAGAACGCGGCGGCTGAGGTGGAAAAATGACGACGACGCTGCAAGCCGAAATGCAGATCAGCCCGGAGGTACGGGAGCGGGCCGTATCTTTCACTGTCAACGGTGAAACGCTGCGGGGTATTCTCTGTCTGCCGGCGACGGGCAAGAGCCGGGCCGGACTCATCTTTGCCCATGGTTGGAGCGGCAACCGCCACGGGCCGGCCGGCATGCTTTGCACCTTGGCGCGTTGTTTCGCCGCCAGCGGCGTCGCATCCTTGCGCTTTGATTTTCGCGGTCGCGGTGAAAGCGGCGGCGATGGCCTGAATGCGACCTTGACGACCATGGCTGACGATCTGGTCGCAGCGACAACTTTCTTCTGTGAGCAGACGCAGGTGGCGCGTCCCTGGTATCTGGGACTGTGTTCAGGCGGCAATGTGACAATCGGCACCCTCAAGCGCCTGCCGCAGGCACAGGGCCTGATCCTGTTGTCGGTCTATCCCTTTTCTGATGGCGACGCCTTTGGCCGTGATGTACACCGTACCCTACATTACCTCAAGGTGTATTGGCATAAGGCCTGTCGAGCCGAGACCTGGCGACGCCTTTTCCAAGGCGATGTCCACCTCAAACAAGTGGCCAATGTGCTCTTCGGTCATCTCTTCAAACGCGGCGCCAATAAACGCAAGGAAGGCGAGGGCGGCAAGGACGCAAACGGCACCGCAAGCAAGGACGCCGGTGACGCTGCGGCCGCCTCCGGCGCCTCGCGGGTGAAAGGGCAGGTCGCCAAAGCCGCCGCAGCAGAGAGCCGCTTGCAGGGCAAAGAGGCGCCAAAAACGCATCTCACCAAGCTCCGCGCCGACTTGCCGGGACTGATGTTCTACGGCACGGCCGACCCCGATGCACCAGCGGCCATGACCTATTTCGGCGACTACATCCGCGAGAACAAGCTGCCCATGCGCATTGAGGTCTTGGAAGGCGCCAACCACAACTTCTCCTCACAAGCATGGTTGGACAGCATTGCCCGGCAATCCCTCGAATTTATGAAGGGGTGAAAGGCGCGTCAGAGGGAAGGCGGAGTTAGGTTTCGCAAGGGAGAGGAAGCGGCAAAAAAGACCGCCATAATCTGCGCTAATCTGCGACATCTGCGGATAAAAAACCTTCGCGCCTTCGCGTGAGCAAAAACCTTGGCTCAGGGCGCTGTTGGCAGGTAGTAGATGCCGAGGTTACAGCCGACGTTTCGTTCGCCGCCATTCTGGTGGCGGTTCAACTGAACCACGGCTTCTTCTTCGCCGTCGGCGCCGGCAGGCTTCCAGACGGCTATGGTGGTGGAACCGCCGCCGTCCATATTGATGCCGATCTGGGCGCCGAGGTGCAGCAGCCATTCGCCGACTTCGCCGGTGGTCGCCCCTAAACTGTATTCGGGCTGGCGGCCGTCAATGATGACCATAAGCAGAGTGCGCTTGTCGGCCGAGAGACCGTAGCCGATACGGGGGGCGAGCCCTTGGCCACCTTGGATGACCTTGCCGTCCTGCAACACAAAAAAGAAGCCGGAGACTGCGGTGACGATGCCGCTCAGGTCAGTTTCGGCATTGGTGGTGCTCATATCAACGCTGCCATCCTGGCGGACGATGAAAGAAGGGCGGCCATTTGCCTCGGCGACCAGTTCGCCTTCGGAAATTACCAGTCCCTGCTTGCCCGCATATTGATGAGTAAAAGGCTTTTGCCACGGGCTCCAGGGATTGGCGTTGACGGCGAAAACCATATTCAAGCCGAAACCGCCGTCAGCGACAGGTTTACGGGCCTGGCGGATGAAGTCGCGGGTTCTCTGGCGTTTGGTCTGGATATTCAGTTCCGGGAAGTCCGGCATTGGCTTGCCCCAGTCGGCATCGCGGCCCGTGGCCCGGAAGCGCAGCCCCGGCGTATCCAGGTCAATCCGGGCAACATTGATCTGCATCAGGCGCGGGCTTTCCATGGTCATTTGGGCATGGCGGATTCCGGGGTGCAGTTCGACGGCTTTGCTCCAGTCAAATGATCCTTCCTGGGCCAGGGTCAGGAGAGACGACAGAAGCGCGGCGATGGTCAGGAGCAGGGCGGCGTGTTTTTTCATGCGTCTGGCTTTCAGGCAAAGGGGTAAATGATGGCCAGGATGCTATTCCGACGAGATGAGCTTCAATATAGCGCCTAAAACAAGGCCCCGATGGACAGCCGTCGGCCACCCCGAACTCAGTTGACAGGGTAGCAGCTGTTTTCCGGCCAGAGTAGAAGCGGCTTCCAGCCGCTTTCGGAGACGCCCCGCCAGCCACCCCCGCATCATCTCCTGTTTTCCGGCCAGAGTAGAAGCGGCTTCCAGCCGCTTTCGGAGACGCTCCGCCAGCCGCCCCCGCCCCATCACCTGTTTTCCAGCCGTGTTGCGGGCTTGCTGCCCGCAACGTGACATGACCCGCCAAGCCGTTGGCGTCCAGCACGACCACCTCCCACTGTCGGCCACCCGGTCAAGGCTTGGCTGTTCCGGTGAGGGCCGGCCACGGCTTGCCAAAGAAAACGAAGTTTGCCTTATGCTCGAATTGGGCGCTGCCGTCGTCGTTAAAATGACAGATGAAGCGGACGACAAAGGGCGCTTCCACGTAGCAGAGACGCAATTCAAGCTCGTTGTCGGCAAGCCAGGTCATGGCGGCGGCACAGGGTTCAAAGGGCTCCTGAGCAAAGCCTTGGGCATTCCAATACCATCGGCCCGCGGCAGCGTGTATGCGCCGGCGGTCTTTTTGCGAGAAGTGCATAACGACATCCGCGCCGCGTTCATCGCACGTGATATCAATCTGCTTGACGCCGACCTCATTTTTGGCGATGACGAAGGAGTTGTTCCGGATGGGCGCCTGCGGCAGGACTGAGCGCGGCGGCATGGGCAGATGGAGATTGTTGAGGCGCTCCTGCAAGGCGCGCCGCGCGGCCGGGGCGTCACGCAATGCCTGCTGGCGGCAGGCAGGCAATATCTTGTCCCAGACGACATTGAGAACGCCTTGGAGATTGCCGACGCCGCTAGTAATGGCCACAACCAGTTCCGTGGCTGGATGAACGACGCAGAATTGCCCAAAGGCGCCATCGCCACGGTATGCCCCGTGGCGGCAGCACCAGAATTGGAAGCCATAGCCCTGTTTCCAGTCGGGTTCCTCTTTCATCTCATTGCTGATTTGTTTGCTGGTGGCCATGCGCACCCATGCAGCGGGGACGATTTGCCGGCCGTGCCACTGCCCCTGCTGGAGGTACAGCTGGCCGAACTTGGCGATATCCTCGGTGCACAACTTCAGTCCCCAACCGCCGACGTTGATGCCCGCCGGGCAACATTCCCAAGTCGGTTTGGCGATACCGAGGGGCGCAAAGAGCCGCGGCATGAGATAGTCGAGGACGTTTATGCCCGCACGGCGATAGATGAGAGCGGCAAGCATATAGGTGGCTGCGCTGTTGTAGGCGAAGAGGCTGCCGGGATCATGGGCGAGAGGCGTGGCGAAAAAGCCGCGTTGCCAATCGCGACTATGCTCGCTGTGGGCGATAGCCGCCAGTGGACAACAGGGATGACCACTGCTCATGGTCAAGAGGTGGCGGACCGTCATGGCTTCAAGACGCGGCGTGAGCTCGGCGGGCATTTTATCCCGGAAATAACGGCTTAGCGGATCGTCAAGGGAGAAGAGCCCCTCGGCGATGGCCATGCCGACGGCGGTGGAGGTGAAGCTCTTGCTCAGCGAAAAGAGTTTGTGCGGATGCTGCGGCGCATAGGGATGCCACCAGCCCTCAGCGAGCACCACGCCATGTCGCAGGATCATAATGCTGTTGATGGAGTTAAAGTCCGCAAGCGCGGCAATGGCGTCCGCAAGAGCCTTGCTGCTGACGCCGTGGGCCTCGGGCAGACCGCGTTCCAAACGACTGAGTTGCATGACCAGACCTTTAGTAAGCAAAAAGGGGTGAACAGAATCGTGATTGGGAAGGAGGCTTAGGCGACTGATAATAAAACCCTGCGGAACGCAGCTGTAAAGCCGAGGAGGATAAGGACTGGGGGAAAGGCCGCGCAGTGATGCACGTTATCCCTGCAGGTCGGCGGCTGAGCGCCGGCTGAGCGCCGGCTGAGCGCCGGCAACACACGACAGGATGGATACGATGGACTTTATGGACATGATGGACAGCATGTGTCATCGTCCATGCAGCTTACGGGAACAACAGTTATCAAAGCGTGGCCGCTTACCCAAACGGCAGGCGGGAAATGGGTAAGCCCAGCCAGAGAGAATATCGGCTGGGCCGGCAGGACAAAAAAAGACGGCGATTTCCGACGCCAGCAGCCAGCAAGGTGGCCAAGCTCGTAACGTCAAAATCGCCGTCAAGAGGAACTATCACCTGCCGACAGAGGCATTGCAAGCGAGGAAATGGAAAAATGTCAACAATGTAACTGGAAAACTTAAACGCACACTTTTTGTGCCGTTAATTCTGCAAATTGCGAGGTGTGCGTTTAATCCTGCGAATGAGCCAGTGTGCTTTTTCCTCTTCAAACGCATTTGTAGAGGCTCATCT
>JAAZKQ010000169.1 GCA_012799755.1 Lentisphaerota bacterium
CGCCTTGCGGCAGTCGCGAAGCAACTGCCGCAAGGCGCTCAGCCGAAACGGGATAGCTGGGGGAGCGCGAGGGGGAGGGAAGGGCCAATGGCCCTTCCCTCCCCCTCGCAAAACCTCACTACGCCTTTCAGCAGCCGGGCAGTGGCCGCCCCATTGGCAAGGCGGCGCGGCACTGCGCCAGCCGTGTCTTGTTGATGCCGGCCACCAGGTTCAACGGCCGGTCGTGAGGCACTTCCGCGATGGGTAAGCCCCAGGGGTCGTAAATCGCCGAATGGCCATAGAGTTCCAGGCCCGTCGTCTCATTGACGCCGCCCTGCCCCACGCCTGCCACCCAGCTCTGGTTTTCAATCGCCCGTGAGCGCAGCAACACCGACCAATGCGCCCGCCCTGTGTGAGCGGCAAAAGCCGCCGTACAACCAGCAAATCGCAGGGCCACTGCGCCACATAGAGCTCGGGGAAGCGCAGGTCGAAACAAATACTCAGACCAATGCGCCAGCCACGGTACAGCACCGGACGCGGCAACGCCAGTCCCGGCGTAAAAAACTCCGTCTCGATCATCGCCTCGGGATGCTCCGGCCGAAAGGGGAAAAGATGCATCTTGTCATAGCAGCCCAAAAGCGCGCCCTGCTCGTCCATCACGTAGGCTCGATCATACAGCTTGTCGCCGTCCCGCAGCACTACGCCGCCAAAAAGCGCCGCCATGCCCGCTTCGCGACAGAACCTCCCCAGCAATTCCCGCCAAGCGCCATCCTCGCGTGCGGCTGCGCGCATGGCGGCGCGTCCGCCTAAGCAGAACGCATATTCAGGAAAAAGCGCCATATCGCAGCCATCTGCCGCAAAGTAGCCCAGGCTCTGCTGGATTGCCGCGATGTTCGTGCTCTCATCAGCCACCGTGTTCATCTGACAAAGCCCCAGCCTAAATGTCGTCTCACCGCTCATCATCGTTCCTCCGTTTACGTATCAGGACATCCATCAACAAGATCATAAGCTAGCCCTGCGGCAATGCGAACGCCAACATTCGCCGCGCAGGTACTTTTCGCCGCTCGGCGCGGTGACATTTACCGCTGCGGCGCTTATAGTTGTTACTTTCCAGCCTGCTCACCCCACAACCCCAAGGACTGCACCGTGATCGCCCACAATGCCCTCGCCCGTCTATCCCGCACCTTCCTCGCCAGCGCCATGCTTCTCGCCTTCGGCATCCACGCCGCCGAAACACGCAAAGTCGCCGCCAATGTCCGCTATCGGACGGACAAGGACTGCGCCGGCAACGCCTACATGCAAGAACGCTGCGTGCTCGACATAGACTACCCCGAAGGCGCCGGCAACGCCGTCGTCATTCTCTGGTTCCATGGCGGCGGTCTCACCGGCGGCAACAAGCACATTCCCCGGGACTTCTACACCCGCAACACCAAGCAGCCCATCATCGTCGTCGCCGCCAACTACCGCCTGGCCGGCAAGCATGACAGCATGGCCATTGATTGCATCCGCGACGCCGCTGCCGCGCTGGCCTGGGTTTTCGCCCATATTGCCGAATATGGCGGCGACCCGGCGAAGGTCTTTGTCAGCGGCCACTCCGCCGGTGGCTATCTGTCCATGATGATCGGCATGGACCCACGCTGGCTTGCCGAGCAGGGCTGTGACATCAGTCAGATCAAAGGCTTGGTTCCCCTGAGCGGTCAGGCCATCACCCACTTCCGCATCCGTTCCGAAAGAGGCATGAACAACAAACAGCCGCTTGTGGACGATTTCGCCCCCATCTACCACGCCAGCCAAGGCGTCAAAATCGCCCCCATGCTCCTCCTCACCGGCGACCGCGAAATGGAACTGCTCGGCCGCTACGAGGAAAACGCCCTCCTCGTCCGCATGATGAAAATCAATGGGCACAAGGACATCACCCTCTATGAATTCCAAGGCTACGGCCATGGCATGGCCGCGCCTGCCACCACGCCGCTCATCAATTTCGTCAACCGCGTCAGCCCGCCGCCGGCGCCACCGGCAGAAAAGGCCAAATAACTGTTCAGCCAAATTAGCCTCAAGCCCACCACTCCCTGACAAGCAACGGAGTAGTCACCATGCAGCACTGTCTCGAAAACGCCTTCGTCAAAGCCCTCCTTGATGACCATGCTCAACTGCTCAGCTTCAGCAACCGCCAGACCGGCACTGAATTGGCAAAACCGCATGACCTCTGGCGCATGATCATCGCTAAAGACGAAAATCTCGAAGTCGAAATCGTCGCCAAAGACAGCACGCCGGTGGTCAGCGCCAGCGCCGATGCCATTGAGTACCGTTATCAGACCCTGCGCGACAGCGAAGGCCACGACCACGCTATTGACCTCGTTATTGACGGCAAGCTCGTGGACGATGAGCTGCACTGGTCCTGCCGCATCGCCAACCGCAGCAATGCCATTGAGGTTCGTGAATGGCTCTTCCCGGTCGTCAATCTCAGCGATGCCGTCGAGGGCATGACCCTGTACTCGCCCAACGCCGGCGGCGAAGTCATTGAACGCATCCGCCCTTGGGCACAGCAGGCCAGCACTGTCTACAAGGGCATGGACAACCTCTACCAGCGCCACCTGCTCCGTTATCCCGGCTCACAGGCTGCCACCAACACCTGGACTTTCGCCAATGACCGAGAAGGCCTCTACTTGGCAAGCTATGATCCCTCTTTCCAAGACACGCTCCTGTGCTCCGAAATCGAATTGCGCGAAAAACTCAACTTCCTCTTCGTCAAATTCCCCTTCCTCAAGCCAGGCGCCGAATGGAGTGCCGAAGGCTATCTCATGGCGCCCATCAACGGCACTTGGCACCGCGCCGCAGACAAATATCGCGCCTGGGCCGACACCTGGCTCACCCAGCACCATACCCCTGACAGCATCACCAACTTCCAAGGCTGGCAACGCATCATCGCCAAAAGCCAATACGGCGAAATTTTCTACCCCTTCGACGCCCTGCCGCAAATCTACGCCGACGGCGCCAAAGCCGGCATTGATACCCTCCTCCTCTTCGGCTGGCACAAAGGTGGCCACGACAACGACTATCCCAACTACATCGTCTGCGAAAAACTCGGCGGCAAGGAAAAGCTCAAGAAAAACGTCAAGCTCTTCCAAGAGGCCGGCGGCAAGGTCATCCTCTACAGCAACGGCCAGCTCATTGACAAAAATGCCGATTTCTACCGTGAAACCGGCCGGCGCATATCCACCAAGGATCTCAACGGCAACGAACAACAGCAGTTCTACGGCTTCAGCGGTCGCGGCGTCGCCCAGCGCCTCTACGGCAACCGTACCTTCGTACTGGCATGCCCATACTGCCCGGAATGGTTCGAAACCCTTTGCAAGGTCGCTGATCTCGCCCACGAACTCGGTTGCGACGGCGTCTTCTATGACCAGCTCGGCGCGGCCAATGCCATCTGTTGCGATCCCAGCCATGGGCATCCCGTGCCCTTCACTCAAAGCACCCTCGCCCGTGCCAACATGGTCCGCAAGCTCCGCCAGTACGTCAATGACAAGTATCCCGGCATGAGCTTCGGCATTGAGCACGTCTCCGATATCACCGCTCATTACAGCGACTACATCCACACCGTCAACGGTGGTGCCGCCGTCAGCAATCCCAACTGGGCCGCCACCGGCCAAAAGCCCCGCGTGCCCCGCAATATGGACTGGTTCCGCTACATCTTCCCCGAAGTCATCATCTCCAACCGCGAAATCCGCGATGACAGCGATGTCGAACGTCGCGTCAATCGCCTCGTGCTCACCAATCTCATCTCCGACGTAGAAGTCTACCGCTGCAAAAAAACCATCGCCGAAACCCCGCATTACCAGCGCTACCTCGGTCTGGCCAACGCCTTCCGCGTCCGCAACGCCCGCTTCCTCAAGGGGGCTCGCTTCCGCTCAACCATCCTGCATCACTGCGATAATGACGAACTCGACAGCGCCGGCTACATCGCCCGCGACGGCAGCATCGTCATCATGGCCACCCAATCGCACCTCGACAACGCCACCGCGCGCATCACTGTCCCCAACGCCACATTCATCGCCAGCGACGGCCTTGGCGACGCCACCCGCAACAGCGACGGCACAATCCGCATCGGTCGCCATGGTCTCATCCTCCTGGCCTTCCAAAAACAAGACTGAGCCAGCACAACGTCAACGCCGAGAGAGGAACCTTCCCATCGGCCCTTTCCCAGCACCCAATATCCACATCCCCCCAGCAAGGACACGCGACATGAACATTCTCTTCATCGGTGGCACCGGCAATATCTCCACTGACTGTGCAGCCCTGCTGGCCCAGCGCGGTCACCGCATCAGCGTCCTCACCCGCGGCCGCAATCCTGTCCCCGCCGCCTACCAGAGCATCGTTGCCGACCGACATGACCGGGCAGCGCTACAACAAGCCCTCGCCGGCAAATCCTTTGATGTCGTCGCCGACTTCACGACTTACACCGAAGATGACGCCCGCACCATGGTCGAACTCTTCGCCGGCCGCTGCGCCCAGTATGTCTTCATCAGCACCGTCGTCGTCTACAGCAAGCCCGCGCGCGTGCTGCCCATCACCGAACTGGCGCCCATCGGCAACGCCTTCTCGCCCTATGGCCAACACAAAGCCGCCGCCGAAGCCTTTTTCATGCAACAGCACCGCGAGCACGGCTTCCCCGTCACCATCGTCAGGCCCTCGCACACCTACTCCCGGCAATGGCTGCCCAACCCCGTCACGAGCGCCGGCTATACCTTCGCCCGACGTCTCGAAGAAAAACGCCCGATCTTTATCCACGATGACGGACAGGGACTCTGGACCCTCACCCACACCCGCGATTTCGCCGTCGGCTTCGCCGGTCTCTGCGGCCTTGACGAGGCCATCGGCGAGGCCATCCAAATCACTGGCGACGCCGTCCTCACCTGGAATCAAATCATTGAGGAAATACGCCTCGCTCTCGGCGTCAAAAGTATGGATATTGAGCACATCCCCACCGATTTCATCTGCCATGTCGCTCCTGACATGACAGCCAAATTCAAGGGCGATAAGAGCTCCCCAGCCGTCTTCGACTGCGCTAAACTCAAGCGCCTCGTTCCCGACTTCCAGTGCCGCATTCCCTTCCGCGATGGCGCCCGCGAAGCTGTCGCCTGGTTCAAAGCCGACCCTGCCCGCCAAAGCATCAATCCCGCCGTTGACGCCATCTTTGACCGCATCATCAACGCCTGGCGCAACGCCCGCTAGAGCGCATTCAAAGCAACACGGACAGTATCGGCGCGTTCCACACATGCCCGTAAACATGGGCCCCCCTGGTGCGGGCTTCCCTATGCATGCCCCCCCAAGGCGTCACCAAGATACAAAAAGGCCCCCGGCAGGATTGGGAAGAGAGAGAGGAGGGGGGGGATTATCCTGCCAGGGGCCAAAAATATGTATCGGCAATCAACGGCTCCTAGCCCCATGATAAACTCACCGCAGGATCAGCATGAAAGACCGGTGAAAAGTAACGATCCTGTCGGAAGCAGAACATGATGCTCGTAATGAACCGCGAAACATCATTACTATAGTTTTGCAGGTGACAAAATCAAGCCGTTTGTTCACCCCACAGACATTTTTTGTGTAAGCGGTCACCCGTTGATAACTCTGTTCCTGCGGTCATTCTGAC
>JAAZKQ010000170.1 GCA_012799755.1 Lentisphaerota bacterium
AATCAAATTGATTTTATATATCTGAATCGATTATAACACCAAAACCCCCGAAAAGCAATAGCAAAAGGAGAAAAAAAAGACAGTCGATCCGACTGATCCGACTGTTCCGTCCGCGAAGAGGACAGTAGACCAGGCAGCTCCGCGAAGAAGACCGTCGATCGGGTAGCCCCCCTCCTCGCGCCTGCGCACTCCGTAGCCGCACGACATGTCGTGCGGCGGGGCAACGCCTACTCCCCGGTGCCGTGTCCGCGGAGGCTTCTGCCCTTGATATAGCGCATGGCAATGCGGTAGTCATTGCAGGTGTAGTCGTTGCTGTCCACGGAATTTTTCATTTCCAGGAGGAATTTGCGGATGATTGCGGCGCGGTCGCGCATCATGCAGTCGAGCTGGAAGGTACTGCCTTCCATGATCTGCAGGCGGTCGACGGCCAGCAGCAGGTAGTCCTTGCCCGGAAAATATCCCTGGTCGAACATCGCCCCGACAAAGAATTCCGTGAGGTTCCTGGTGGCGGTGAAATAGAGCTTATGGGGTGCCAGACCGACAAAATAGTCCTGTGGGAAGGGCCGGACCTGCGCCAGCCGGTAGGGCACCAGCAGCTTGTTATCAATAGTCACGCCATGACAAGCACAGCCGGCCTCAAAGCCCTTCAACTTCAACACGTTCTGCTCGGCGTCTTCATAGCCGATGTAGGTCACCGGCATGGCCAGCCCGGACAATACCGTCGCCGCCGTGAAACAGGAACTGAAGTGGTCAACGCCAACCGCCGGGAATATGCCCGGAAAGGGACTGTAGTCCCAGAATATCAATGGTATGCCCAACTTACGCAGTTCGCTGAACACCGGCAGATACTCGTGCAGCAAATGCGGAAAACAGAAAATGCCCTCGAAGCCCTCATTGATCAACTGCAGAAAAAGCTCGTTTTGCTCTTCCGCAGTATCGGGCACCGAAAAGATATTGAGGCTCAACGCGTACTCGCTCGCCATGCCCACCAGCAGGTCGGTGTAAAAATTCTCGTTCACCGCCAGCGAATTGGTCGACTCCCAGCAAAACGCAATCTTATGCGCCTTGTCCGTACGCGGTTTGCCCGCGCGCACAAAGTAGCCATTGCCGCGAAAGCAATCCAAAAAGCCGTCGCGCACTAACTCCTGCAGTTTCCGGTGCACCTGGCTTTGCGGCACGCCGTATTCCTGCGCCAGCTTGCGCTCGCTGGGCAAGCGCTCCCCCGCCGGATAAGCTCCGGACTCTATCCGCTCCTGTAAAATCTCAAGCATCGCTGCGTTCCATCATGGTTGGGGTATGCAAACAGGCTTCCAATATAGCATCTTCACCCAAATCACCAGAAAATCACTTCCACAGTCCGCCGCAAGCTGAGTAAGTGGACAGGGTGGACAAAGTGGACTGGGGGGGACAGGGCCTTCTGCTGTCCATGGCGTCCATGGCGTCCACACTGTCCATAGTTCCGTAGCTTATGGGCAACGCCACAGGCGCTTGGCTGCCGTTAGCCGGCGGAAGTCTGCGTTACGCATGACCAAGTCGAAGCGCCCCAAGGCGCCGCCGCCCTGAGCAAGAAAGCCACTGCTTTTCCTAAAACCGGGAAGAGGCCTTATTCATTGCTATGAGAGCTTCCTGCTTTCACCCCTTACCCAAGCCTCGCTGCTTGGGCAGCAATGTGCCCTGCGAGAGACGTCACAAAAGTCTTGAGGTTGGTCATCTGGGACAACGATGAATAGCCGGTAGAGCCAATCGCCTTTCTTGGCGAAGCCAGCAGCGACGCGCTAGTGTAAAGTTGCTCCAAGATCAGCTTCTGACATAAGAGATCGTAGCGTTGGAGATATGAAGCTCCCTTGAACTCTTCAAAGATCGGATAATGGCAAGAGCTGTCCTTAACTGGCAAACGAGATTCTGGCGCGTCTTCAACCAACATCAACCAGCCAACGAAAGGGCGAGGCTGTTTCCCGAATGCCCCCTCGCGGTAGGCTGTCCAAAAATCCTGTGCCGTGCCTATGGCTTCTTCTGCCCGGTTATTGAAATTATTGCCAAAGGATGGTCCCACTTGGCTTTTCAGCTCTACGGCAGCAATCAGCTCCCTTTTGTGAATCACGATCAAGTCCCATTGTTTTGTTGGCCGATAATAACCAGGAAGAGTGAGGGCGGCTCGGCTGAGGTGGATATCCGCATGCTCAAGGCCGTTGGCACAAATGACATCCCGAATCATGGCGATGAAACCGTCCATGTTTTTTCCGGCAGTAACTCCTGCACGCTCACCTTGGTCAGCCTTGCCGGAATGAATCTGTCTGCGCCTGGCTAGATCCCGGTTCGCCCAAAAGGTCCGCACCGCTTTTCGGGCCTTACGTTCATAATCCGCCAGATCCAGAGTCATTCACTTTCTCCATTTTCCCCAAGCAAATGCCGCTCTTCTTCATTCAGATTGTACAGCGCAGATGCCGCTTTGTTGCAGGCGACGATATTGCGACTGACGGCGGCTTGCACCAACTCCTGCCGAAGCGTCGCGGACACCTCGTGCCAATATGGAATGCGTATACGACGCAAGTATTGAGCTTGAAACCGCAAATATCCCCCACGCATTCTTGTTGAATAGCAAGCCACAAAAAGCTTGGCAATGCCGGACAAGAGTAGCGCCTGCAAAGCGCGCAAATCCCAAGTGTCGGAGGTGACGTAGTAGAGGTTGTGATGAGGGTACAGCCCGCCTGGCTCATAGACAACATGGGCCTCACCTTTGATGTCCGGTATGAGCAGTTTGCTTTTTCCAGCCAAGGCCGGCCATATCCGGTCAATGGTACGATACCAGTTACCCGGCTTTTTCAACGCGCAATGGCGTTTGGCGATAAGGCCCCGACGTTCTTCCAGATAACGAGCCAATTTGGGGTATTCTCGCAAATCAACGAGACCGCCGTTGATGTCAAAAGGATTGATGACACCCTGACCGGACCAGACAACTTCGCCGGTTTGAATATCACGGGTGGTAACCAAGGGCAATTTGCGATCTGACTCAACAGCAAGTGACTCATAATCACCGATGAACGCTTTATCGGCGCCCGTCGCGACGCCAATGCCAACCACACAGCCCGCTTGTTCCAAGGCAGGATGCTGACTTTCAAGGCGTTGAATCAACGCCAGTTGAGCCGTAGATGCCAAAAGCCAAGGTTCTGAACCATTAACCACACCAACCACCTCCCGTACCGACGAACCTGGCGTCAGTTTTTCTGACCTGATTTCCCGAGAAAGCGCGGATAGTGCCTGAGACTCGAGTTTCGGGCGACGGGCAATTCGGG
>JAAZKQ010000171.1 GCA_012799755.1 Lentisphaerota bacterium
CACCCTGCTCCGACATATTCCCGACGATCTTCCCGGCGCTCTGGAACACCGCCGGATGAAGCCGTCCGTGGAAACCTGGCACGACGTCGAACTCAGTGCCGGCACCATGCTGCATTCATTGCTGGGTAGCGACAGCATCCGCTGCAATTCGTCCCATCATCAGGCGGTTGACCGCCTGGCGGCGCCCTTTCAGGCCATCGCCCACAGCAGCGACGGTGTGATTGAGGCCTTCACCCTCCGTGACCACACCGAACGTTTCCTGCTCGCCGTACAGTGGCATCCTGAACGAATCTGGCGACAACCCGACCAACTCAAGCTCTTTCAAGCGCTGGTCGCCGCCTGCTGACCATGGTTGCCGACGGTTGCTCGGCCTCCCGGCGCGGCAGAGACACCAGCGCAGCCGGCCATCAACCACATACTTAAGGAACGAGGAATACTGGCAAGCGGCCACCCATTGATAATTGTTGTTCCTGCAAGCTACTATGGACAATATGGACAGTTATGGACAGTATGGACGGCAGGCAAGCAGGTGTTGTCGTCCATCATGTCCACGTTGCGCCGTAGGCGCTTAACCATGCTTAATCCCAGGCTTCAGCCTGGGGTGGGCATACCCCAAAAAATGGTGCCCAGTAGGGGCACTACCAGATGCCTGACAAATACAACCACTAAGTCAAATCTCTCTTTTCATCTCAAGATTCCACACGCTAAAGAATGAGGACAGATCATGGCAAAAATACCACGACCTGAGTACCCACGACCGCAATTCGTTCGCGAAGACTGGCTCAATCTCAACGGCGAATGGCAGTTTGAAATTGATACCGGCGATTCTGGGCTGGCCCGCGGCCTGCTGAACCGCGAACTCAGCGGCAAAATCCGCGTGCCCTTCTGTCCCGAATGTAAACTGTCCGGCGTCGAATACCTGGATTTCATGGAGGCGGTGTGGTATCGCCGCCAGGTCGCTATTCCTGAGAGCTGGGCCGACCGCCGAATCATGCTCAATTTCCAGGCGGTGGACTACGAGGCGACGGTGTGGGTCAATGGCAAGGAAGTCGGTCGGCATCGGGGCGGCTACACGCCCTTCAGCTGCGACCTTGGCTTTGGTCGTGACCTCGGCGGCACAATTACCATCGTTGTTCGCGCGCGCGATCCGCGCGATTGGGCGAAACCCGCCGGCAAGCAGTCCATGATCTATGAAAACCACGGTTGTCATTATCCGCGCACCACCGGCATCTGGCAGACGGTGTGGATGGAGCCCGTGGCCCCCACCAGCCTGAAGCGCCCACGCATCACGCCCTGCCTGCAAGAAAAGCACTTCCGCATTGACCAGCACCTGGTCAATCCCCAGGCCGGCTGGAAGATCGTCGCCATCCTCAAGGACAGCCGCGGCGAAGTCTCCCGCGCCGAGGTCGTCACCGGCGGCGGTTTCTCCAGTACGCTGATTTTGCCGGTGCCAGAGGACCGCCTGCGGCTCTGGCAGCCCGGCGATGGTCAGCTGTACGACATTGACCTGAGCCTTTACGCGCCCGACGGCGAGCTCATTGACCACGCCACCAGCTATGCGGGCATGCGCAGCGTCAGCATTGACGGCCTGAAGGTCAAAATAAATGGCAAGACCGTCTTCCAACGCCAGGTGCTTGACCAAGGCTACTATCCCGACGGCCTGCTCACCGCGCCGACGGAAGAGGCGCTGGTGCGTGACATCACCCTGGCCATGCGCGCCGGCTTCAATGCCGCGCGGCTGCACCAGAAGGTCTTTGAGGAGCGCTTCCTGTTTCACGCCGACTGCCTCGGCTACATGGTCTGGGGCGAATATGGCGACTGGGGCTACCGCCAAAGCACGCGCGTGCCCAGCACCGTGGTTGATGGTTACCGCCACCAGCCCGCCGCCGCCATGATGGCCCAGTGGCTCGAAGTCCTCGAACGCGATTACTCGCACCCCGCCATCATCGGCTGGTGTCCCCTCAATGAGACTCATCAGTCCATTGAGGATTATATGACCACCCTCGACG
>JAAZKQ010000172.1 GCA_012799755.1 Lentisphaerota bacterium
CAACCGCTTACGTCCACATGTAACCGGTCACTGATTGATAATTGGCTGTTTTCTGTTGCCTTGCAATGGAAACCATCCTTCATGTCTGCTATGTGGCACGCCTTCAGCGTGCTGTTTCGGGTGGGGGCTTCCCTGGGGTTGCGCCACGGGCGCAACCCCAGGCTGGTATGTGCTACGCTTTTAGCGTACTGTTTGCCGGACCCAAACTGTGCTTTTATGGCGTTTTTGTCAGCGGAAATATCATGAGTAATGCACTGTTATCAATGGGTGACCGCTTACGTCCACATTCACGAAAAGCGCGTCTGGCCGTGGTATTTCGTCTGCTGCCGGGATACATTCCAAGGGTTTTCCGTCGTTGTTGCCGATGGCTGCCGCGTTCTTGCAGCCGTCAGTATCGGGTGACACTTGTAGACCTTGAGTTGAAGAAAGGGCAGATAATGAAACGAATGTGGTTAGGCATGGCATTTTGTGGTTTATTCGGGGCGCTGGCAGTGGGGCAGCCGCAGACCGCAGTGTTGCTCCAGGAAGATTTCAGCGCCTATACGCCGCGGGGCGAGCGCCAGCGCGTAGTAGATTCCGGTCATGCGGAGTTTGCGCGGGCGTTGGAATTGACGAGCGTCAGGAAGCCCGACGGCAAGATTCACCAAGCCTCCTGGCATAGCGCCAAGTTCGATGCCGGCGCGGCGGAAATTCTCGACATAGACTACTGGATCAAGTTTGGCACTGCGAGTGCGCGCTATGCGTTGTTGGTCAATGACCGTTCCCACAAGGCCATCACCGTGATCCAGGATGACGGCAAGCTGCAAGTGGCGCGAAGCCTCACCTGGAGCTGGCAGGATGTCGCCAAAGTTTCCTTGAACACCTGGCATCGCATCCGCTACAGCATCAACAAGGTTCACGGTACTTACGATATCTACGTCAATGACTTGCAGACGCCGGCGCTGGCGGCTGTGCCGTATCGCGATCCGGCGACCGTGGTGTTGGACCGGGCGTGGATACTGGGCAGCGAAGGGAGCGATTCGGTGACCTGGCTCGGGCCCGTGACGGTGACGGCGCGGCTCAGCGGGGCCTTTCCTCCGGCGTCCTTGATGCGTGCGCCGTACTATGTGAGCGCCGTGCCGTGGGTGGCGACCGCGCCGTCGCTTGAGGACTTCCGGCGCCTGGCGCCGCCCTTGGCGCTCACGGCGTCCAGCGGCGCGGCGATAAGCGAGGCCGCGCAGGCGCGGGTACTGCGGGACGCCGAAGCGCTGTACGTCCTCTTTGAATTTGTGGCTGCGGATATGAGCAAGCGCAGCGACGAGATCACGGCCCGCGATGGCCGGGTGTGGACCAATGACTGCTTCGAGTTGTTCATCCAGCCTGATTTGAGCCGGGAGGTCTACTACCATTTTGCCGGCAATTCGTCGGGCGGTATCTATGATTCCTGCCATCGCCAGGGCGTGCGTGATGACAGTTGGGATGCCGCCTGGACGGCGCAGATCGGCAAGGGCGAAGGCCAGTGGACCGCGCTGGTGACGCTGCCCTTCGCCTCTCTGGGCGTGGCGGTGCCGACGGGCGACGCACTGTGGGGCTTCAATCCCGGCCGCGAAAATCCCCATGGTCAAGACGTGTTGAGTTGGACGGCGTTGCGGCAGTTCCATGACCCGGCGCGTTTTGGCAAGCTGCTTTTTGTTTCCCAGCAGGATGAGCGGCCGACGGCGCTCCGGCAGCAGGCGCTGATTGACACGTTGCTCAATCCGCAGGGCGCTCTGGCGAGCTTGGCGGCCAAAGTGCCCGGCGATTTCAGTGATCTGCCGATGACCCTGCAACAGGCCTATGCGGCGCTGCGTGATGAGATTGCCGCCGCCGTCGCGCAAGCACCCGAACTCAATTCCTTCCCGGCGGCGCGCATGGCCTTGGAAAAAGTGCGCGCACTGGAAGAACGGCTGGCATCGCTTGCGCGCGATGCCGAGCGGGCGCGGGCCTTTTTTGCTCCGGGTAGCGTGGCGAGTCAGCGCGGTTACGCCGGCATGGTCCTGAGTTCCATGACCAAGGTGTCGGATCAAGACACGGATTTCTACCAGCGCGAAGTAACCCCGGAATTGCGCCTGTCGGGCAATGAATATGGCGGCTTGCAGGTGTTGCTGATGGCGATGCCGGGCAGGCCCCTGAATGGCCTTGATGTCGAGCTGACGCCGCTGACTGACGCGGCCGGACGACCGCTGGCCGGGGCGGCGTGCAAGAGCTTCGTGGTGGACTTTGTGCGCACTGCCAAGCGGCGGACGGCGCCGGTGAGTTATGCGGACGTGCTGCGGCCGGAAAGCTCCTGCGCTTTCGCGCCGCCGCGCGCACTAGTGCCGGTGTGGGTGGATGTCTATCTGCCGGCGGGCACTCCTGCCGGCGACTACCAGACAAAAATGACCTTGCGGCCACGCGGCCTGGAGCCCATGAGCGTGACAATACGGGTCAAGGCGACGGGACTGACGCTGCCAAAAAGCGCCTCCTTGGACACGGCCTTCTGCTTTGACCGCTCCTGGGTGAAGGCCTTTTACGGCCAGAATCCGTCCAAAGAGCAGATGACGACATTCTGGCAGTTCATCCTTGATCATCGTCTGGAGCCGATGAATCTCTGGGGCGGACCTCATGACGTCGGCCTCGACTATCTTGATTACTGCGCTGAGAACGGCAAGACCATGCTGTTTCTGAGCATTCGCAACATCCGCAAGCAGGAAGCCTCAGTGCGCGAGATTGTGGAGAAGTATCGCGGCCGGCTGCGGCCGATATTCTTCGGCCATGACGAGGTGCTGATGTCCACTAAACCCGGTGCGCTGGACGCCATGAAGCGCGATTACAATGACGCCAAGGAGCTCTTTCCGGACATCCCGCGCCTAAATACCGCCCGCATTGACGAACGGCTTTTTGGCTACGTGGACATCTGGTGTCCGCTATTTCATCATATTGATTATGAGGCGAATGCCGCTCGCATTGCCGAAGGTGAGAAAGTGTGGTGGTATCCCACGGATTATCCCTTGACGCCATACGCGAATTTCAATCTGGATTCACCGGGCATTGATCCCCGGGTGATACCGTTGATGACCTGGAAACTCGGCCTCGAAGGCTTGTTGTACTGGGGGCTGAACCGCGAGTGGCCCTCGAACAGCCCGCGCGATTTTGTGCAACTTACCGACGAGTTTATCGCTGATCGGCGGATAGACTGGCTGGACGAGGAGCGCCTGGCGGCGATGCGGGCCGGCGAGTTGCGCTGGCCGGCGATACCCTGGCCGCCCTACTTCCGGAGTATCTTTAATCCCAAGAACGTCAGCGCGACCAACGGCGGGGGCAATATGATCTATCCGGGGCCGGATTGGCAACCCTGGTCGTCCATGCGCCTGAAGAATCTGCGTGACGGCATGCAGGACTATGAGTATCTGGTGATGCTGCGGGCCAAGGTCGCTCAGCTCAAGGAACGCGGCGGGCATGACGAGCTCGTGGCGACGGCTACGGCCGTGCTGGCTATTGACGACGCCGTGGTCGGCAGCGAAAACAGTTACGGCAAAGACCCCTTGGCGTATCTCGCCTACCGCAATAAACTGATTGACACGCTGTTGCGCTGCAATGCCGCGTTGGGGCAGTGAGTTTTCGGGACAGCAACTAGAGTAACCAAACACATAAACGGGAGAAAACGATGGCAAAGCATGGTTGGCGACGCTGTCTATGCGGCATCGCATTACTCACGCTATGGGCTGCGGGCGGCAATGCTTCTGCGGCCGGGGATGACGGCGCCTATTCTCACTTTGAGAATGACTGTTTGCGGGTGAGCGTCCATCGTGACCAGCCGGTATGGGACGTGTTGGACAAGCGCAGTGGCCGCCTGTGGCGACAGGCGACCGCCAAGAGCCACGAGGTCTGGCAAGTCCCGATTGCGCGCCGAAGCGCAACCGTACAGCTGGACGCCGATTTGGCGGAATGGCACGACGCGGGCATGGCCGTAAACAACGGCCGTGACGGCGCGCCCGGCAGCGGTCGTTTCCATGTCGCCTGGGATGACGAAGGACTCTGGGTTGCGGCGGACGTGGTGGACGAGAAGGTCACCGGCCTGGTTGACGGCGTGCCCCAGTGGCATGTGGACGGTATTGAACTGTGGATCGGCCGCGAGCAGTGGGGGCTTATTCCCAATGGCGATGAATTGGTGGTTTCCTGTTGGACCAATCCGGCCATGGCCGCCGGTTGCCGCGGCGCAGCCAAAATTGGTGGTCGTGGTTGGCAAATGGAATTGCTGGTGCCGTGGTCGCAGATCAAGGCCTTTACGGCCAAGGCCGCAGCCGGCCGGCAATTTCTCCTGGCCTTCGGCATCAATAATGCCGAAGGCGGCCCCAAGCGGCAAAGCCAGTACTTTTTCCCGCCGGGCTACAAGCATAAGCAATTCATGACCCACGCCATGGCGAAGCTCACGGACGAAGCTGTGGTCGCAGCGCCTTTCCTGGCTGAGCTGCGGGTTGGCAGCCCGCAGCTGCGCGGCATTAGCCCGCGGCCGCAGCCGGCGCAGGGCGTGGAGATCACCTTGGACTATCCGCAGGAAGGCGGCGACAGCATCGCTTTGACGGCGAAGCTGTGGCTGCTGCCGGGTGCAGGCGATCTGGCCTTTGAGCTAAGCGGCGATGCCGATATGAGCTTCAAGGAGATTGCCTACCCGGCGCCGATAATCCTGGAAGAGCTCACGGGGCGGCTGGTGATTCCGCAGATGGCCGGGCTGCTGTTCGGTGTTGATGAACTTGAATGGAACGGCAAGGCCATCGGCGGCAATATCTCCATGCCGTGGTATGGGCAGACGGATTTGGCGCGGGGTGACGGCGTCATCACCATCATCCAGACGGCAGATGATTGCTGCGGGCGCGGCTTGTTCCGGGGTGTGAAGGTCGCCGGTGCCAGCGGCGATCGCTTGTCGGTGCAGCCGGTGTGGGAGCCGCAAAAGGGTCGTTTCGGCTATACCCGTCGTCTGCTGTTCCATTTTGCCCACGAGGGCTCCTACACGGCCTTGGCCAAGCGCTATCGCGCCTACGCAAAGGAAACGGGACTGCTGAAAACCCTGGTGGAGAAGCGCCGTGAGCGGCCGAATATTGACCGGCTGGTGGGCGCGGTGAATATTTACGGCAACCACTGGGCGAACATCGAAGAGCTGCATCGTCGCGGGGTAGAGCGGGCAATGGTATCAGGGCTGTACGATAAAGCCCGGCAGATGCGCGACTGGGGCTATTTGCCCGGGCGCTACGACATCTACACCGATCTCTATGATCCGCAGATACCGCCGGGCAAATGGGAACGCTGCGAGGGCTTTGCCTTCCCGGATGATGTGGTCAAGAAGGCGGATGGGAAGCTCCAGGTCGGCTGGTGTCCCTGGACGGACCCCAAGACGGGCGAGAAGCACCCCAGTTATGTCATCTGCTGGCCGCGGGGACTGGAGGTTCTGAAGGAGAAAATGCCGAAGCGCCTGGCGCAGACGCCCTACGGCTCGTATTTCCTTGACTGTGTGACGTCAACAGCGCTCTATGAATGTTACGATCCGCGACACCCCCTGACGCGCACGCAAGACCGTGAAGCGCGGGTGGCGCAGATGGGGTATTTGAGCAATGAACTCGGGTTGATTGTTGGTTCGGAGAGCGGTCGCGACTGGGGGGCGCATGTCGCGGATTACTTTGAGGGCATCATGAGCTCCGCGTCCTTCTTTGCCAATTTCAAGGCGATTCACGCCATGCCCTTTGTGTCCTGCGAGCCGACGGAGCGTTATTTAGAATACGGCATCAATCCGGCGCGGCGGGTGCCCTTGTATCAGCTGGTTTATGGCGACTGCATGGAGACCACCTGGCGCTGGGGCGACAATACCCACCGCATGCCCAGCATCTGGTGGCAGAAGGAACTGCTGGAAATGATCCACGCCGGCATGCCGACTTTTGTTCTCTGGGATGTGCAGCAGGAATTGTTCTGGGGCAATGTTGACCGCTTTGTGGATACCTATAACCGCGTGTGTCGCTGGCGGCGCGCGGTCGGCTATTCGGAGATGCTGCGGCACGAGCGCCTCAGCGACGATGGTCTCGTGCAACGCAGCAGTTTTGCCAACGGCGCGGCCATCACGGTGAACTTTGCGCCTGAGAGCCGCGTGGTTGATGGCGTGACCATGCCGCGCCATTCCTACTTGCTGACGGGCGATCCGAATATACTGGCCGGCCTGCCGGTGGGCGTGCCGATGCAGCAGGACGACAGCTGGTCGCCCAAGCCCTTCGTCATGCCGGCGGGAACGGATTTTGAGAGCAAGCCGCTGCGTTGGCGCGCGGCTGCGGACAGCGTGTTGACGTTGCAAGGGGACGTCGTTCACGGCGGCGCGGTGGCGGCGAAGCTGGTGGGCAAGGAGGTGGCGGGCTGGACCTACGCGTTAGGCCCGAGCGTGCCGCTGAAGTCTGGCAAGAGCTACCTGGTGCGTGGCTGGGTGCGAGTGGACGCGGTGGAGCCGGCTGAAGCTGCGCCGAGCTTCAAATGCGGCCTGTATCGTGATGGCAAGTGGTTCCATAATGAATACGGCAGTCGCTACGACCTGAGCAAAATGGGCACCTGGCAATTACTGGAAGGGCGCTTTACGGTGCCGGAAGGCAACATCACCGGGCACCTCGCCCTGGAAAAGCGCTTGCGCGCACCGGTATCCATCACGCTTTATTTTGACGACGTGGAGCTTATTGAGCTTGATGATGACGCTACCAAGGACTGAGGGCGCTTGCTGCTTGCTGCCGGTGCACCGCCGGCGAAAGTGCTGTGCAGAAATGAAGTTTACATTTCCAGTTTCTTTTGGCAGTTTTCTGTAGCGCCTTTCCAAGGCGCCTGATTTTGGGGTGTTCCCACCCCAGGCTGAAGCCTGGGGTTAAGCATGGTTAAGCGCCTACGGCGCAAGTCATGCATCCATACAACAGACATGCTGTCCTCTGTTTCCCATACAGAAGACCCATTGCGAAAAACAGCTTGGAATAATTCCAGAACTGTTGCCTTGATTTTTGAACGACTCCTAAGAGAGCAATGTGATGTGAAGCAATAATTTAAACATGGAGCAGGGCATGAGAGCATGGGTGTGGATGTGGCTGGCGGCGCTGGTGGCTCTGACAACTCGCGGCGAGGACTTTATTTGGCGCTACACAGTGGAATGCCTCGGTGATGCCGAAAAGGCGCAGCTGATCAAGCCTGGCGCCGAAGGCAGCGCTGCCGCCATGGCGCTGCATCACCAGCAGGGCGCCTGGTCGCGTTTCAACTGGCCGATGTTTCGCCCGGTGAAGGGCAACATAGCTCTGCGTGTGCAGTTGCGCCGCGAAGGCGCCTTGCCCAAGGCCGCACTGATGCGGCTGTTGACCAGGGACGGGGTCGAGTGGCACCTGAAAAAAAACATTGCGCTGACGGAGGATTGGCAGGCGATTGAATTGACGCCCGATGACTTTCGATATTACCGCGGCGCTGACCCGGAAAAAGTCCTCCCGCTTTCGTTTGATCACGTGATCCAGTACCATCTTCTGCCGGCATCAAGCCGCGATGGCGCTGGTGTGCTCGTGGTTGATTCGTTTGGCTTGGTGCCCAACGGGCCGGTTTATACCCATGATGCGGATGAATGGCGGCACCCGCCGGAACCGGCAGCGCTGGAATACGCCCGCCTGCAAGACCTGCGCGAGCGCTATCAGCTGGAGTTGGCGCAGTTGGCCGGCAGCCGCGAGCATGTCTTGGCCTGGACGCGGGAACTGCAAGCTATCCGTGAATTATGGGCACAGAACCCCGCTGCGGCCCGGGCGCGGCTGGCGACGGCGACAGCGCCGTGGAAGTTGCGACCGGCAACGGCCGGCGCCGACGATACGGCAGGGCTCCCGCCCTTGACCGAAGCGGATTTCCGGGCGCGCATTAACGCATTGAATGATCGGCCACGAACGTTGGTGAACGATTTTCGTACAGACGCGCGTGTCTCGAATCATGTGCTGTACCAGGCGTTGCCACAGGCTGCCCCTGAGCGCATTGAGGAGAACAGCGAGCTATTTGTACGGCAACAGGTTGTTTTTACGGACGAGAATGGCCCGCAGACGGTTTTTCTGGGCATGGACGTGCCGGTTGGCCAGGACGGTAGCCGCTATCTTGATGTGAGCGGTCGTGTGATCGTGATGAAGATTCGCTGCCCGGCGCGCGTCCTCCATGAGCAGCGGCCCTTCTTGCTGCGCTTGTGCAGTGAGCATCCGGAGGGACTGGAGGCTTTTTCGGACTTGCGACCAGAGCCCATGCCCGGCAAGGATTGGGCGGAGTGCCGTTTCGATGTCGGCACGCCTTTCCGGGGCGTGCGCTTTGATGCGCGCAAGGTTACACGCATGGAGCTGCGGGTGGAAAATGTCCCCGGCGAGGCAGATTCCTTCGCGCTTGACGCCGGCGCGATTTACCTGGCTTATCCCCCGGCGCTGATTTCAGTGCGGGATGAATTTTTGGCTGACTGTCAACGGCAATTACTGGCTGCGCGCATGGTTCTGCTGACTGCGCGCAATGAGCTGCTGCACGAGGAAGACGCTTTGCGCGTCATACCCGAGTTGCGCAGCTTCTATTTGAGCAGCTTCAGCCAGGAGTTGCGACGGGACGCCGCGGCCGCCGCGCCGCCAGCGGATGCACTCCCGGCTTATGACGGGCCGGTTGTGGCGTCTTCCACATTTCGGACGCGAACCGAGCTCGCCGCCGGCCAGCCCGAACTGGTTGTGTGCCTGAGTAGCGCCGCCGCGCGCCTCTGCGTGGAACTGCGTGACGCTGCGGGTGCAGCCGTGCTGGCCGCGCGGGATTGGCGCGATGGCGTTGACGCCTGGCAGGAGCGGCGGTTGCCGGTGAATGTCCCGCTTTGGTCGCCCGGCAATGCGCAACTCTGCCAGTTGCGCATGGTCGCTTATGACGCCGCCGGCGCGGTGCTGGCGGCGGACCGTCGTCAGGTCGGCTTGCGCGAGTCGGTGCTGTTTGCATCGGGAGTAACGCCGCTCTTGCGACAGGAGCTGACGCGGCGGCGGCCTGAATGGTTTTTTCGTTACAATGGCCAAGCGGCTTTTCCACGCACGGCGGCTTTTTCATGGATGGAGGAGAGTCTGAAGGCCTGTCCGGCGGAAACCGCGGCCATGCTGGCGGATTTATGGGTTGAGGGAGGGCGTTTTTATGGCATGAGGCTGAATGAGGCCTTCTGGTCGTTGTTTGAGCGCGGCGCTTATGCCCAGCTGGCCGCTTTTTATCCTTCCTATAAGGCGCTGAAGAGTTGGGATGACATGCGGCTTTTCGGCGAGCAGATGTCTTTCATCGCCGAGCGCCTGGCGCAGCCGAGTTCACATGCATCGCCCTTTGTGCTGCAAGTCGGCAACGAAGTCGAGCTGGACAGCTGGGGCGCGAGCATCAACACGGCATTCCCGGGTACGCCCTTCCAGCCGCTGGACTACGTGGCGGGGGTCTTGCGGCGCGAACGCCTGGACAGTGCGCCGATCATGTATGTCCGGGCTGGGCATTTCAACACGGTGGCGCCTCTGCCGCACGAGGATGTCTGTGGCATCAACCAGTATACCGGGCGCTACGGCGGCCGGTTGGACGAGGTGCATCGCGATCTGGCCGAGCTGGCGGCCGAGGCCGCGCTGTTCAATCGCCCCTTGATGATCACTGAGTGGAACGGCCCGAAGTACTCCTGGGCGACCGGCGGCATCGGTGGCGTCACCATCCGCGGAGCAGCCTACTACCTAGAGCGTTATTGGCGGGGGCTGATGGAGACCCCCGGTGTGGTCGGCTCAGCTGAATTCACCCTGAACTGGGTGATTGCGCCCTTCGAGGACTTGACCAATCAAAGCCGCGAAGAGGCGTGGAAGAATCGTCCGCTGCATGCGAGCTTTGGCGGCGGCTATAGGGCGGACCACGTGCCCTTGCTGCATGCGAACCAAGTTGTTCCCGACGAGTGTTATCGCTCCATGCAGGCCTTTCACGGGCCGTTCTACGTCATGGCAAAGACGTCGGGTGACATTCATCTGCAGGGGGCCGGCGCCGACGCATTGGCCTCGGCGCTGGCGCCATTGCGCGGCTTGGGCAAGGAGCTGAGCGTCGATTCTCGCCGCGCGGCCTTGGTGGGGCCGGCGGACTTGCCGCGCGACCGTCACTGCCTCATGCTGATGTCGGTTGGCAGTGACTCGGCAGCATTGCCGCCGGCGTGGACGGGCCTGCTGGCGCCCTTGGCAGTGGGCGCGGCTGAGCCGCTGATTCGCACCATGGTCCATCCCCATGCGCCGGATTATCTCCTTTGCGTGGTGCAGGCGGCAGACGACGCTGCGCTCAGGCGCGCCATTCGCCGCCTTGGTCAAAGCGCTGCGGCTTTGTTTGATTTGCGCGCGAAGGAGTCGCAGATGCGCCGGGCGGTGGCCTTGATTGACCGTAATCGCGAACAAGTCTTTCGACTCTACGTCCTGGAGCAGGCCGGTCGCGGCCTTTTCTTTACGGGCGACGACACCCGGACAGTGTTGCTGGCAGAGGACTTCTATGACGAAGCGGGCCGACTGCTTCCCTGCTGGTCAACGCTCTCGACCCTGTTCCTGGATGCGCCGCGGGAGTTGGGCGCTGACGAATGGTCGTTGGTTCAGCGGCTGCACGCGGGTGGTGTCACGCTGGTGATTTCCTCGGGCTGCTATCAGGCCAACGCGGCTTTACAGGCGGCGTATCCGGCGACGTTGGCGGCGGCGGGTGACTTCAGTCAGCCACTGTCGTTGCATGCGAGTTTGCAGGGTCCGGCGCCATTGCGCGCGTTGGGTGGCGCCGATCTCGCGGTGGTCGAGCGCTTTGCGCCGGCGATGCTGAAGGAGCCCGGCGTGGGTGTTCAGACGATTCGTGCTGACGGCGCGACTGCACTGGCATGGAATGAACAGGAGCAGGCGGTGATCGTGCGCTGGCCGAGCGCAGCCGCCGGGCAGGGCGCTGTGGTTTTGCTGGGATACCAGTTAGGCGACATCGCCCAAGTGCATTGGCGGGTGACCCATAGCGGTCTGACACACAGGATTTATGACCGCGATACGGCCTGCGGTTTGGAACGGGCCTCCCTCGCGGCCGTGAATGCGGGGCTGCCCGAGACGCGCCCCGGTGAGTTGTTGCCGGCCTTGCAGCTGCATGTGGTGCCGGAGAGCTTTCTGGTCGCGCCTGGGGCGCCGGCGCGGTTGCTGGTATCGCTGCGTGACTGTGCCGGTCGGCCGGTGTCGGGTGCGCAGGTCAATGCGCGGCTGCGAGTCCGCCAGGACGGGCGTAACGGCATGAGCTCAGACTACACCCGGCTGCGCGCCAATGCCGATGGAAATTTTGTTGTGAACTGTGTGCCGAAAGACGCAGGAAGAAGTGAGGGTGCTGACGCGGTGACCTTTCTGAGTTACAGTAAACGCGACAGCGTGACGAAAGTCTCTTGTGTTCTGAGCGTGCAGTTGAAAGCCTGGGCACCGGGCTATCTGCCGGCGGACAGCGCCTGCGCCTTTGTCCTCGGCGAATGATGAAAACGATAGCATTAAGACCATTTGGAGGATGATTATGGGGCGTCCAGCCATTCCTTGTTCCTTGATTCCTGTCGAAAAGGAAGACAAGGAGATACTCCGCAATCTTCTGGAGAAGTATCTTTACGAATTCACGCAATATGAGCAGCGGGCGGTGAACCGCCTGGGGCTCTTTGGCTATGACTACCTGGACAACTATTGGACGGAGGACAAGCGCTGGGCCTTCTTCATCCGTGCCGGCGATGAGCTGGCGGGCTTCGCCATGGTCAGTGATTATCAAGAAGCGCCGGTGGAAAAAACCGACTACACTCTGTCGGAGTTTTGCGTCATGTACAAATATCGTCGCCAAGGCATCGGCCACTGGGCGGCGACGGCGCTGTTTGACCGTTTTCCCGGTTTGTGGCAACTCAAATGCCACCCGCTCAATGTGCCGGCTTTGTATTTCTGGCAAACCGTGATTCCTGAATACATCGGCGGCAACTGCAAGCAGCTTGAGGACCTGCCCGGCACGGAATATCCCGACGGTTCCCGCGGCGTGGTCTTTGTCTTCCGTAGCCGCCGCAGAGGCTGAGCTTGCAGAGTCACGACGCTGCTTGCACTCCGGCTGCTCCGGTTGCGCGACGAGCGGTCGGCAGCAGACGTTTGATACTGGAACCAGTGATGAGTTTTGCGTGTAAGCGGTCACTCATTGATAAGCGTGCCCCGGTGCGCGACACAAGCACTTGTTGTAAAGCAAGCTCGGAGAGCTGGCACCATGAGTAACCC